>DATIGG010000562.1:0-11098 GCA_035454825.1 Thermodesulfobacteriota bacterium
CGTCCCCGGTCACTTCAATGGTATAGGTCTTACCCCCGACATCAACCACTTTTCCTCTGAAGATCTCGACAACCCGCAGGACCTCTTCCCGGGTTTCAGGGATAGCATTCACCTTGACGAGAATCATCTCTCTCTCGACAAAGTCCTTCTCAAAAAGGTCCACGACCTTGATGACAGGAATCAGTTTATTAAGCTGCTTCAATACCTGCTCGATGATCTGGTCGTCTCCACGGGTGACCAGGGTCATGGTGGAAACCGTGGGATCAAGGGTTTCAGCCACGCACAGGCTTTCGATATTAAAGCCCCGGCCACTAAAGAGGCCGGCAATCCGTGCTAAGACTCCAAATTCATTTTCAACCAGCAGGGTAATGACGTGACGCATCGAAACCTCAAGTGGTGGAATAATGGAATACTGGAATGCTGGAATATTGGAAAATTGGGAACCTCAAGGAGAGAACTCGTTTTAAACCCACCATTCCATTACTGCATATCCTTATTATTTTATGTTCTTTAGCCATTCTTCCATCATTCCATTGTTCTATGTTTTAGACGAGTCGCATCTGATGCAGGGGCTCTCCTGCGGGGACCATGGGATAGACATTCTCTTCCCGCTCGACCACAAAATCGATGATCACGGGCCTGGGAGTGGAGAAGGCTTTTTTGAGGGTAGGGATAACCTCTTCAGGCCTTGTTGCCCGCAGACCCACGGCCCCATAAGCATCGGCGAGTTTGATGTAGTCCGGAGAGATTCCCTCCATGGACGATGAGGCATATCGTTTTTCGTGGAATAATTCCTGCCATTGCCTGACCATTCCAAGAAAGCCATTGTTCAGGATCGCTATCTTAACCGGCAACTGGTATTGGACGACGGTCGCGAGCTCCTGGGAATTCATCTGGAAGCTTCCATCCCCCGCAATGTCAATGACCAGCCTATTCGGAAAGGCCACCTGGGCCCCCATGGCTGCAGGAAAGCCATACCCCATCGTGCCGAGTCCCCCTGAGGTGAGCAAGGTTCTGGGCTTCGTGAATTGATAATATTGGGCGGTCCACATCTGGTTCTGGCCGACCTCTGTGGTAATAATGGCATCCCCTTTGGTCAGTTCGTAAATCTTTTCGATGACAAATTGAGGCTTGATCGAATCGCCTTGCTGTTGATAATCCAGGTTGTGAACAGACTTCCATCTTTCAATCTGATGGTGCCACTTTTCAAGGCCTTCTTTGTAGGCGTGGGTATCTTCATGCTCGAGAAGGGCAAGGATCTTTGTAATGACCCGTTTGCAGTCTCCTACGATGGGAAGATCCACTCTCACATTTTTGCTAATCGATGTGGGATCGATATCGATGTGAATGATCTTTGCCTGGGGGGCAAAGGCCTCGATCTTGCCGGTCACCCGGTCATCAAATCGTGCCCCTATGGCAATCAGGAGATCAGACTCCATGACTGCCATATTGGCTCGATAGGTGCCATGCATCCCTAACATTCCCAGAGAGAGGGAATGGGTCCCAGGAAAGCTTCCAAGACCCATAAGCGTCATGGCCACGGGAATTCCCAGCCTTTCGGAAAGGAGGGTTAGCTCCTTCGAGGCATTGGAGGAGATGATCCCGCCTCCTACATAAAGGACAGGCTTTTTCGACTTCATGACCAGTTTGATAGCCCTCTCAATTTGACCAGGATGGCCTTCGTAAGTGGGCTGGTATCCCCGGATAAAGATTTTTTCCGGATATTTGAACTCGGTGGAACTGGCCATGATATCTTTTGGGAGATCGATCAAGACGGGTCCTGGCCTTCCATTTCTGGCAATGTAGAACGCTTCTTTAATGGTCCGAGCAAGGTCTTTTACGTCTTTCACCAGGTAATTGTGTTTGGTACAGGGTCGTGTAATACCGACAATATCCGCTTCTTGAAAGGCATCGTTGCCAATCAGCGGAGTGGCGATCTGGCCCGTGAGAACGACGAGAGGGATCGAATCCATATGGGCTGTAGCGATTCCTGTCACGGTGTTCGTCGCCCCTGGACCGGAAGTGACCAGCACTACCCCCACTTTTCCTGAGGACCGAGCATAGCCATCTGCAGCGTGGACAGCGGCCTGTTCGTGGCGAACCAGGATCTGGCGAATGGAGGACTGGTCAAGCTCATGAAAGAGGTGGAGAACGGCCCCGCCGGGATAATTGAAGAGGGTATCGACTCCCTCCTTCTTTAAAGAATCAACAACAATTTGAGCACCTGTTCTTTTCATCACTTAGATCCATTACCTTAAATTCCAGTCAAAAACATTTAGTGTCTGTTTATAAACTGCCTCGGCCGTCATGCCGGACCTGATCCGGCATCCAGAAAGTCTTGGAAGAACTGGATTCCGGCTTTCGCCGGAATGACGCTTCTAATTAAGGATGGCATTTTACGGACAGACTCTATTTAGAACTTTTTTTAGACTTGTCATCATGGACCGGGTTCAAGACCACCAATTCCCCTCGCCCCCTTTTCCAAAGAGGATGAGGGTGTATTTCGTATTTGGAATTTTTGTTTTTTTACCTGTTTTGCAACAGGATTTTTTCCATCTGGTCTTTATAAGCTAATTTTTTCTTTTTGAGGATTTTTATCTCGATCTCGTCCTGGGGGGTCAAAAAGGGTTTAATTTCCATTTCATCCAACTGTTTTGCGAGTTCCGCGTGGGCCTGCTTGGCCTTTCGGAACTCCTCATTTTCCTTAATCAATTTCTCGATCAATTCCTCTTCTCTGACCTTCATCTTCATCCCCCCATGGAACTAAAAGTTGAAAATTCAGCGATTTCATTCATAAAAACTAAGATAATTCCGCACTTTTGTCAACAAACATATGGTATGGTTTTCCGTAACTTTCTCCTGGATAGTTAATGACGCTGCACATATTTGGAATTTGGTTCTTGGATTATTGCTGGGCAGGGTCTGGATGCTTCTCTTTCCACTTGATCTCGGCCTCGGAGGCTCTGACATAGATTGGCGTGAAGGTTGAGAGGTCCAATACTTCATTCTTTCGAAGTCGTTCGAGGCCGAGTCTGGCCACTGTTGATCCATGAGGTTGATTCAGGGAATCAGGGACAAAGATGGCAAAAGCTGGGATGGCATTCCGAAGATAGTCTCCATAGGTTTTTACACCACTGCCCAGAAAGATTGTCTTTCCTTCGATTTGTTTCACAAGCTTTTCAGGACTTATGGCCTGATAAGCTGATGTGCGCTTGTGAGAGCTCTCTTCCTCATAACGGTAAAAGGCAGCATAAACCTCTCCTTTTCTGGCATCAAGAATCGGGCAGATGAGGTACGGGGTAGGGGAGACATTGGAGGCCAAGACATCGAGGGTTGGGATCCCTGCAACAGGTTTCTGTGTTGCAAAAGCTAAGCCTTTGATCGTACTCACCCCAATTCTGAGACCCGTGAAGGAACCCGGGCCAAGGGAGATTGCCCATCCCTCCAACTCTTCCATGGTACATCCTCCTTGTTTGAGAATGTATTCAATGGAGTTGAGAAGCCTCTCGGAGTGAGTTGTCGGGACGTTGAGGAGGTATTCTGCAATGACAGTATCGTCATTAATGAGTCCGATGCTACCACAGGAGGTTGAGGTATCGATTCCAAGGATTTTCATCTATGCCGTGTCCGCGCCTGTTATCAGTGCCTGCTTGACCCTCACCCTGACCCTCTCCCATCAAGGGAGAGGGAGACAAGTGAAATTCCAATCGCCAGAATATCCAATAACCAAAAATGGATAATTCCCCCTGTCCCTTTGGAAAGGGGGGAGAATTTGATCAGAATTTAAAGCCTTCGGGGGAAACGAGCCGAAGGATGTCATTATAAAAGGCGAAAACCATCAGAAGGACGATCAAAATCAGACCGATCTGCTGGGCGACCTCCATCTTCTTGATACTGATCGGTTTCCGGAGAATCGCTTCGAGGATCAGGAAGATGAAGTGGCCTCCGTCGAGAATCGGGATGGGGAAGAGGTTGATGACCCCAAGGTTGACGCTCAGGATGGCCATGAAGACGACAAGGCTCAATATTCCTCTTTTTGCCTGCTCCCCTGCCAGTTGGACAATCATAATCGGACCACCGATGGTCTTGGCCGGGATCACCCTTTGGATTAATTTCCCGATGATACCCACTGTCAGCTTGATCCCCCCCCAAGTTTGGGCAAACCCCATGCCTACGGCGACAACAGGATTTACTTTTTCAAGGATCACATCATCTGAAGGCTGGATGCCGATCATATAGATCTGGACTTCTTCGCCAAACAGGTTCTTTGTTTTTGAAGATTGAGGGGTCACTCCAATCTCAAGGCTTTCCCCATTCCGCCTGACTTGAAGGGTGAGTTTCTTTCCGTGGCTTGCACGAATGATTCTTGAGAGGTCGTCCCACCTCGTCACTTTTTGACCATCGATGGAGAGGATGAGATCTCCCTTCTTTAGCCCCGCTGCTTCTGCAGGGAGGCCGGGGCTGAGTTCCCCGATCTTTGCAGGGAGATGAGGGATACCAAAAAAATTGATCGTAGAGAAAAGGACGACTGCAAGAAAGAAGTTGAAGAAAGGGCCTGCACTGATGATCATGGCCCTTTTCCAGATCGGTGCGGCTGAAAAGGAGCGGGCGCGGTCCTCCTCCTTTACTTCCTCGTCAGGATTCTCTCCGATCAGTTTAACATAGCCTCCCAAGGGGACAGCAGCAACCTGGTACTGGGTCTCTCCGTACCTTCTCCCGATCAGTTTTGGCCCAAACCCGAGGGAAAAGGTGATGACGCCAATGCCCAACTTTTTTGCAAAGATGAAATGCCCTAATTCATGGACGAAGACAAGGACGCCAAGGACAATGACTGCTGAAAGAATACTGGTCACAATTTTCCCCTTTCTAAGATAGCTTTTGCCCTTTCTCTGGCCCAGTGATCGGCTTTGAGGATATCTTCGATGGTATGGACCGTCTTAACATCATGATCTTCCATGACCCTCTGGGTGAGGATCGGAATATCGGTAAAATGAATGGAGCCATCGAGAAAGGCACTCACTGCAACCTCATTGGCTGCATTAAGGATGGCTGGCATGGTCTCTCCAATCTCAATCGATCGATAGGCCAACTTCAGGCAGGGATATCTTTCGAAATCAGGAACGAAGAAGGTCAGCCCGCCTTTCTGGAAGAGGTCCAGTCGTGGAAGATTGAGAGGAAGTCGCTGAGGGAAGGAAAGGGCATAGGAGATCGGCCCCCTCATGTCCGTAATTCCCATCTGGGCTATGACAGAGCCATCGATATATTCGACCATGGAATGGATGACACTTTGAGGATGAATCTGGACAGAGATCTTCTCAACCGGCATGTCGAATAGCCAGTGGGCCTCGATCACTTCGAGTCCCTTGTTCATCAGAGACGCTGAGTCGATGGTAATCTTTCTCCCCATCTCCCAGTTGGGGTGATTGAGGGCATCGTTGACAGTGACACCGTGAAGTCTCGCCGTGGGAAGATTAAGAAAGGGTCCTCCGGAAGCCGTAAGGATAAGGCGCTGGATTTCCTCCTTCTGGTGACCGAGGAGAGATTGAAAGATCGCACTATGCTCGCTATCCACCGGCAAGATCTGGACATGGTTTTGCCTCGCCTCTTCCATCACGATCTTTCCTGCCATCACAAGAGATTCCTTATTGGCCAAAGCAATGGCCTTGCCCGTCTTGATGGCGGAGAGGGTTGGAATGAGGCCGACTGCACCCACAATCGCAGAGACCACCAGATCAACCTCGGGATGAGTGGCAACTTTAATCAGTCCTTCAATTCCATGAACAATTTCGATCGATAATGAGGCCAGGTCTCTTTTCAGTTCGCCGGCCAATTCCTTATTCTGAATCGAGACAACCTTTGGCCGAAACCGGAGGATCTGCTGCCGTAGGAGCTGGGTGTTGCGGCCTGCAGAAAGGCTGACCACTTCAAAGGACTCCGGAAACTGGCGGATAATATCGAGCGTGTTAACCCCGATCGAACCTGTGGAGCCCAGGATGGCCAGACGTTTCATGGGGCCTCCTTCATGAGATAGATCAGGGAATAATAGAGAAAAGGGGAAGAGAAGAGGAAGCTGTCGATGCGATCCAGCATCCCCCCATGGCCTGGAATGAGATCTCCAGAATCCTTGACCTGTGCACTTCGCTTCAGCATCGACTCACTGAAATCTCCAAGCTGACCGAAGATGCCGATGCCAATGGCAAGAAGAATGCAGGTCCCTGTTCCAACCTGAGGGAGAAAAAGAAGGGCAAAGGCCAGCGCCATGATCACTGATCCGATGATGCCTCCAATCAACCCTTCATAGGTTTTCTTTGGACTGATCTTTGGATAGAGTTTGTGTCTCCCAAACACGGAGCCGCTCGAGAAGGCAGAGATGTCACCCGCCCAGACGGTCAGAATCAGAAAGAGGGCCCATTGTTTTCCATTCGCCAGGTTTCGGACCAGGGAGACATGGGAGAGAAGAAAGCCGATATAGAGGATCCCAAAGAGGGAAATCCCGATATGGGTAATGGTCGGTGCAAGGTCCTGCGATGTCCCCATGAAGAGAAGCGTAAGGATCAAGAGAATCAGAACGAGAAAAAGGGGGGTTAAATCGAGATTTCCGGTGGCGAGAAGAACTGTCAAGATCAGACCCAGACCGATTCCAACAAGCCGCTCCACCTTTTTGGATTCGGGGAGAGCCAGCTTGTAGAATTCAGCAAGTCCCAAGACGGTAGCCGCAAAGACCATGGCAGGAAGAATAAATGAAGGCCCCCAAATGATCAGGATGACCAAGGGTGGAACAATAGCAGCCCCCGTCCATATCTTCTTATTGACTAAACCTCCCATGTGGGTCCCTTCAGAGTAACTTAGTTCGGAGCAAGGAGTTCGGAGTGTTAAGGCAAGGGGTACTTCAGAGTCTCTTGCCTTGGATTGTGAGAAGTGAGTTTGGAAAACTTGTCTCGAGTCTCCGAACTCTGAACTCCGAACTCGTCACTTTATTGTTCCAGGCCGTTTACTTGTTCGCTCGTCATTCCAAACCTTCTTTCCCTGGCCTGATAGTCCGCAATGGCCTTCAGCAGTTCTTCCCGATTAAAATCAGGCCAGAGGGTTTCGGTGACATAGAGCTCCGTATAGGCAATTTGCCAGAGAAGGAAGTTGGAGATACGGAATTCTCCACTTGTCCGGATGAGAAGATCCGGGTCAGGGATCCCCCGGGTCCACAGGTGTTGGGAGAAACGCTGAAACGTAATCTCATCTGGTCGAATCTTCCCCTCTTGGAAATCACGAAGGATTTCCTGTACGGCGTGGAGGATCTCTGAGCGGCCACCGTAGCTTAAGGCCAGATTGAGAGTCATTCCAACACAATGGGATGTCTTTTGAATGGTCTCCCGCAGGGTGATCTGGACATCAGGGGGAAGATCCTCGATCCGACCAATGGCGCACAGTCGGATGTCATTTTGAATCATCTCCTCCCGCTCTTTAAGGAGGTATTCTTTAAGCAGACCCATCAGGGCGGCAACCTCCTCTTTCGGTCTCTTCCAATTCTCAACGGAAAAGGCATAGAGCGTTAAGATCTTGATTCCCAATTCCCTGCAGGCCTTGGTCACGTCGCGGACGGCATCTGCCCCTTTGGTGTGTCCCTTAATCCGGTTGAGGGACTTTTTCTTGGCCCATCGACCGTTCCCATCCATAATGATGGCAATATGATGGGGTAATTTTTGGGGGTCGATCTCTTCCATGGGTTTGGGGACTCTTGAATGAAGCGATTGATGCCTCATCTCTAATTACCACATCAGGTGGGGATTTTCAAATAAGGTTTGATCAGAGAGAGGCCACAAAAAGGATAAGAAAAAAAGAGAGAAGGGAGAGAAGAATCCGATTGGATTCTGCCTCCCTATCCCTCTATTTTTCAACGATGGCTTCAACAGGACAAACCTCTGCGCAGGTTCCGCATTCCGTGCATTTCTCTTCATTGATCACATAGGGTTCGCCTTCTTCGATGGCCTCAACAGGACATTCCTCAGAGCAGGTTCCACAGGCCACGCATTCGTCGGTAATGACATAAGCCACTTTGATCACCTCCTTTTTTCTCTTTTGAGATTTCCGAAAAAGCTCAGAATTCCGCGTAATCCTCTTTTGATACCTGTGAAAGTAAGGGAGCCAATCGTCGTTTTTCGGAGCTCTCTATATTTCCAGGATCTCTTTTTCTTTGGCTGCTAAAGCGGCATCCACTTTTTCAATGTATTTATCGGTGGACGTTTGTACCTTCTCCATGAGCTGGTGAAGCTGGTCCTGGGAGATCTTTTTATTCTTTTCTAGCCCCTTGAACTGATCGTTTGCCTCACGCCGGAGATTCCGGAGCGCCACCTTGGCTCCCTCGGCCATCTTTTTGACCACCTTAACCAGTTCTTTTCGCCGTTCTTCAGTCAGGCGCGGGATGGGAATGCGGATGAATTTTCCATCACTTGCAGGGGTCAGTCCGAGTTCTGACCTCAGAATCGCCTTTTCAATCTCATTCGTAACACTTGTGTCCCAGGGCTGAATCGTGATGAGCCTCGGTTCGGGAACAGACAGGGTGGCAACCTGGTTCAAGGGCGTGGGTGTGCCATAATAATCGACTCGTATATCATCGAAAAGGGATAGGGATGCCCTGCCTGTCCTGATCTTGTTAAAATCCGTTTTGAGGGAGGACAGAGTCTTCTCCATCTTCGCTTCGATATCTTTCATGATCTTCTCGTCCATGAATTTATCCCCTTACTTCGGTTCCTACCTTCTCGCCCAAGACAACTTTCTGAATGTTTCCCCGTTCCTTCAGACTGAAGACGATAATGGGGATCTTTTGGTCCATGCAGAGGGAGATGGCGGTAGCATCCATGACCTTCAACTGCTTTTTCAGGACATCAAGATAGGTGAGTTCATCGTATTTGTGAGCTTCCTTATGAAAAGCGGGATCGGCATCATAAATCCCATCGACTTTTGTGGCCTTGAGGATCACCTCTGCCCCTATTTCCGTCGCCCGGAGGGAGGCGGTGGTATCGGTCGTGAAAAAAGGATTTCCTGTTCCTGCTGCAAAGATGACCACGCGTCCTTTTTCAAGATGACGCATGGCTCTTCGTCGAATATAGGGTTCAGCGATCTCACGCATTTCAATTGCGGTTTGGACCCGGGTATGCACATCGATCTTCTCAAGGGCATCCTGCAGAGCAAGACCGTTCAGTACGGTTGCCAACATGCCCATATAATCGGCTGTCGCCCGGTCCATTCCTTTCGAGCTGGCTGCCATGCCCCGGAAGATATTGCCTCCTCCGATGACGATGGCCACCTCCACCCCGAGGCTGACTACTTCCTTGATCTCCTGGGCGATCTGGCGGATGACCTCAGGGTCGATTCCGTAATCTCTCTCGCCTGTCAAGATTTCCCCGCTGATCTTCAAAAGAATCCGCTTGTATCGGGGTCTTTTCATGAAGGGTCAATAAAAGTTTAGCCATTGATGAAATGGCTAATGGCTAAACGATAATACAAAATTTTCAAATTCAAAAATGGCACCGGATTTAGGAACGGGTCTGTAATCCTTCGCCCAGTTGGAATCGGGAGAATCGACGGATTTGAATGTTTTCTCCGATCTTTCCAATCAGGGCGTCCAGAACTTCCTTGACGGTTAAATCACCATCCTTGATATAGGTCTGTTCGAGCAGGCAGACTTCCGAATAGAACCTCTCCAATTTCCCTTCCACGATTTTATCGATCACCTTTTCGGGTTTCTTCGATTCCAGGGCCTGGGCCCGGTAGATCTCTTGTTCCTTATCGAGCACGTTCTTGGGAATTTCCTCTCGCCGCACATACTGGGGATTGGCGGCAGCGATCTGCATGGCGACATTTTTGACGAAGTTTTGAAAATCCTCGGTTTTGGCGACAAAATCGGTCTCGCAATTGACTTCGACTAAAACACCAATCTTGCCTCCTGCATGAATGTAGGATGAGACAAGGCCTTCGGTTGCGATCCGTCCGGCCTTTTTCGCGGCGGTGGCTAACCCCTTTCGCCGAAGGTACTCGATCGCCTTATCGATATCCCCATTGGCTTCCTGGAGAGCGACTTTGCAGTCGACAACTCCCGCTCCTGTTCGCTGACGTAAATCCTTGATGAACTCCATCGAGATTTCCATTCTTATTTATTCCTCCTCATCCCCTTCCTCTGTCACATCGACGACTTGCATCTCTGCCGGAGGCACCACGGCAGGGACCTCTTCTTTAGCCGCTTCGGCCTGCTCGGTCTGAAGTTGTTTTTCATGAAGCTGTCGGCCCTCAACCACGGCATCGGCGATTTTTGTGGCAAAGAGGCGGATGGCGCGGATGGCGTCGTCATTTCCCGGGATCACATAATCCACATCTTCAGGATTGCAATTGGTGTCAACAATGCCGATCGAGGGGATACCAATCTTTCGAGCTTCCCGAACCGCAATCTTTTCTTTCTTGGGATCCACCACAAAGAGGGCTCCAGGAAGACGATCCATATTCTTGATGCCGCCCAAGACCTTCTCGAGGCGGCTTCTCTCTTTTTCTAATTCGAGGATTTCCTTTTTGGGAAGGAGATTATAGATCTCTTCATTTTTCATGGCCTCCAGCTTGTTCAAGCGGTCTATCGATCGTTTAATCGTCTGAAAGTTGGTGAGCATTCCACCCAGCCAGCGCTGGTTCACATAGAACATCTGACATCGAGTCGACTCTTCAGCGATTGATTCCTGGGCCTGCTTCTTCGTCCCGACAAAGAGAATATATTCTCCTTTAGCCGCGGCATCACGAACAAATTGGTAGGCGTCTTTGAAGTGCTGAACCGTCTTCTGGAGATCGATAATATAAATTCCATTCCTTGCCCCAAAGATATAAGGCTTCATCTTGGGGTCCCAACGTTTGGTTTCATGGCCAAAATGAACACCTGCCTCCAGAAGTTCTTTCATCGTTACTGTGGACATTGAACCCTCCATATTCTTTTCATTTTTCTCTCCGCTCAATCGTTTTAGGTCAAATAAAATCTACGTAACATATGATTCTGGCTTTTTCAAGAGAAGAAGTCCGATAAAGGCCATTCTCGAAATCGAAATGGACTGGAAATTTGAAAATA
>DATIGG010000563.1:0-9122 GCA_035454825.1 Thermodesulfobacteriota bacterium
CCTGCGGTCAGGATCTTCTCGATCAGGTCCTCCGATACATCCTGATCCTTAAACTTTCGAATGCTTCTTCGCGTCCGTATCGCCTCAAGAACTTCCATAGAGCGCTCCTCCCTTAAATCAGAAAATAAAGGTCTCGTCTAACGGTCACGATATCGATGCCTGTATCGTCATTCGGTGACGGTCTTCGTCCCTTCGACAAGCTCAGGACGGTGAGCATAGTCAAACCGCTTAAGAAGTTCACGCCTGCGTGCCGAAACGCACTTCGGCGTGCAGGCACGTAACCGCCCGTCCCTAAACGAAACGGGATTCGTAACCGTAACCCCCCTTCATCCCCCCTTAAATTAAAGGGGGAATAGGGGGGTTATCGATTTTCATGAATCGAGGGCATCCTCCCAGCACGCATTACTATTTTACGATTTTTGTTCCGGTGTTTCCCTGAACGGCCTCCATCATTCTTTCAGGAAGTGTGATGATCACCTCTTTGCCCGTCTCTTCAACAAATTCTATGGCAGCCAGGATCTTCGGTCCCATGCTTCCAGGAGGAAACTCTCCAGCCGCATAGTACTTCCTCGCTTCAGCAACGGTCAACCGGTCGAAATATTTTTGACGCGGTTTTTTGAACTGAACGGCCACCTTCTCCACTCCCGTTGAAATGATCATCAAATCAGCCTGTATTCTTCTTGCCAGAAGGCTTGTGGCAAAGTCCTTATCAATGACCCCTTCCACGCCGGTGAGCACCCCGTTCTCTTCTACGACGGGGATTCCACCGCCACCACAGCAGATCACCACATCTCCAAAATCGACGACTCGTTGAATGATTCTCTCCTCAACGATCTTCTTAGGGATGGGAGAAGGCACGACACGGCGATGACCCCTGCCTGCATCCTCAACGACGGTCCAACCGTCTTTCTCCATCATGGGCTGGATCTTATCCCTTGTGAAGAACGGGCCTACCGGCTTAGTCGGTTTTTGAAATGCAGGGTCTTGCCTATCGACCAGGCACTGGGTAATCACGGTATAGGCGATTTTGTCTATCCCCCTCTTCTTGAAGACGTTATTGACCTCCCGCTGAAGAATATACCCGATTCCTCCCTGACTATGGGCCCCGCAGATATCAAGGGGTAACGGATAGACGATCCCTCGGGCCGCTTCAACCCTTCGTAGAATATTCCCAACCTGGGGGCCATTGCCATGGGTCACCACGACCTTATGGCCTGCCGTCACCAGGTCAACAATGTATTCCGCCGTGATATGGCAATTGTTGATCTGATCCGGAATATCTCCTCTCTGATCCTCCCGGGAAATGGCATTTCCCCCTAAAGCAACTACAATCTTCATAGGTAACCCCTATCCTGCAGACAACTTCCCCAACCTTGACTTTGACCTTACATTCTATCGCAACCCTGTCGGCTGCATAATTAAAGACATGACTGCCTTCTGACCATGAAGCCGGTTCTCTGCTTCTGTCCAGACGGCTGCCCTTGGTCCGTCCATGACCTCGTCGCTCACTTCCTGTCCCCGCTCACAAGGCAGGCAGTGCATATATTTAATGTGGTCCTTCCCCATCTTCATCCGCTTTTCGTCAGCAATCCAGTTTTTGTATTTCGCAAATAACTTTTCCATCTCTTCGGGCTGGGGTTTCTTCTGAAAAGGCGGCAGGAGATCAAGGCAGACGTGATTCTTCGCATAAACAATATCCGCATCTGCAAAGGCATCTTCGAACTTGTCCGAAGTCTGATAAGTCCCTCCATTGGCCTCCACATTGGCCTTGATGGCTGCCTCGATCTCAGGATCGATTCGCATCTCCGGGGGCTTGGCATAAACGATGTTGGGTCCAAAGAAACTGGCCGCATACATCACATCGTGATGGGGTGCGATTGGCTTCTTTGTGCTTCCGGAAAAGGTCCAGGCCACGCCCACTTTCAACCCCCTCAGATCCCGGCCAAAAAGCTCCCACATGGTCATGACATCTGCAATTCCCTGGCAGGGATGATAGACATTGTCCTCCATATTAATCACCGGAATATCAGCCCATTTCGCAAACTCTTTGATGATCCTGAGTCCTTTGTCGTACTCCCATCCCACCACATCGCCCAGGATCCGGATGGCAATACAATCTCCCATTCCGTTTAAAGTCCGGGCCACATCAGAAATCCGTTCAGTCTTATAAGCAATATCCTCTCCCTCCAGGGATGGAATGCGTGTTGCACCCGGTTCCAGGAAATGGGCATGGCCTCCCAGTTGAAACATTCCGGCCTCGAAACTGTTCCGTGTCCTCATTGAAGGGTTAAAGAAGATCATAAACAGAGTCCGTCCGTCAAGGACCTTGTGGGGCCTGCCAATCCCGTAGTCTGCCTTCAGTGCCAGTGCCGTCTCCAGAATCGTAACGACCTCGTGTTTTGAAAAATCCCGCAGACTAATGAAATCCCTTCCTCTTAAAGACCTGGTTAACATAGAATTCCCTCCTTTCACATTTCACGGTTTTGTCAAAAGTTATCTTCCCTCTCCCCTTGGGGGAGAGGGAAAGGATGAGGGGTCGTTTCGCTCATCCTGGCACAGCCTTCAGATCAAATTTCTTTTCAAAGCGCGACAGGGGCAGTCGCTGAAGATAGAGGGACTTTTGACCTGTGGCGATAAAGAGGGCCAGATCGCGTCCAATGGCTGGCCCTTCAATCACGCCGTTTCCTCCGCAGCCAATTGCCAGCATGTAACCTTCCACCGGCGTGTCACCGAGGATGGGTAAAAAGTCCGGTGGCTCGGCCCGGTAGCCCAACCATGAAAAGGAAAGTCCAGAATTGGCCAAGTTGGGAGCGTGCTCCTCCAACTGTCCGAGGAGAAATTCGAAGAAGTAATCGTCGGTGCCGCCTGTCGGCTTGAGCAGGTCCGGATCCCAGATCCCTGCGTGCATCGGATCACTCAAATCCATGGTCAGGTGAGCCTTGCAGATGAAGATATTGTCGCCTTCCCGTCGTGCATAAAAACGCGGATATTTGAGCACGGGGAAGGTGTATCCGAGTTTCTTCTTCGGCGGCACCAGGAAGAAGACCTCTGCCTTGGTGTGCCAGATGGGGAGTTCCAAGCCGACCATGCGGCTGGTGTAGCGTGTCCAGGGGCCGGAGGCGTCAACCAATAGATCGAGATCGAAACTGCCATTGTTCGTTTCTACACCGGTCACTTTGTCGCCTTTCATCTTCACGTTTTCGACCTTGGTGTACATCATGACCTTGGCGCCATTGGCCTTCATCTTCCTGACAAAGGTACTGGAAGCCATGGTTGGATCGAAGTAACCGTCCTGATCAGTCCATCCGGCACCGAGGACCTGATCGATCTTAAGATCTGGGCAGTGCTTGAGGATGTCCTTCTTATCCGTAATGTACTCTGCCTGGTATCCTGCGGATTTTGCCAGGGCAATACCGGTCTTGATGAATTTCTCGACTTCCGGGTCCGTGGCGACCACCAGGGTCCCGGTCTTATCGAATCCAGCTGCTCCATGCTCCTCCTTTTCGAGATTCACGTATGTTTGAAATCCGTAGAGCCGCACATCCCAGAACTCATGGCTCAACGAGTCGTCGAACAGGCAGACAGTGCCTGCCGACTTGGCCGTTGTTCCTGACCCGATCTGGTCCTTTTCGAACAGGATGACATCGAAGTCGTCGTAGAGGCTCAGATTGTAACCGACCGCCGTTCCGACGATACCCCCGCCAATCACTCCGATCTTCTTCTTTGCCATAGGTCCAATCTCCTTTTGCCCAATGCTAATGTCTAAACAAAAAGTTTTGAGATTTTTTAAACTTGTCATCCTGAACTCGTTTCAAGATCCCAGAGGAAAAGGCGCGATGCTGAACCAAGTCCAGCCTGACACAACTCAGGGTCAAATGTTAGAGACGAATTCTCAGGCTTTCTATGTAAGAATCTAATTTTCTCTCAGGTGCCTACTTTGCCATCTCTTTGCCCACCCAGTTTTTATATTTTATATTTTATAAAATATAAAGTCAAGGAAAAAGTAAGACCAGGCGATCTATTGTTTGATTCTTTTCTTATTGATCAGGTCCTTTAATTTGAATTCTGCCTTGGGTAAAAGTGTTACAGGCTCTGGGCCAACAACACCCTTCCTTCCGATTCGGAAAGGCCATGTTAAATAGAGTTTGTATTCGGGGTGATAACCGCACACATGGTGGACCCGATTCAAATCCATCACGATGCTCTCAACGAGCCTGGCCAGAAGGAGTCCCGTGGCCAGATTCCTCGGCCTCCCGCCCTGGGTCGTAATGTCCCCTAAAAAGTTCCCGACCCTCTTTTTGACCTCGTCGTAATCCTTCTCCCCAGCATAAATGGGAATTGTATTCTTTCCATGTTCTCCAATCACATGGATCCCTTGGGTGGGAGTCCCATGCTGGCTCAGCACATAAGCGAGCCGATTCTGGTCAAGATCGCCCCCAAAACCAAAAACCTGGGAATAAGGCAGTCCATATCGTTTTTGAATGTGGGCCGTTATATCGTCCACTGGCGTTGCAAGTCCAATGACGATGGCAGATCGTTTCACTGGAGCCGTATCCAGGATCATGTTCATCACTTCCATATTTCCTGCGAGGACGTCGCTTCCAGTTTCTCCTTCCTTCATCTGAATTCCGGAGGTTAACACCAGGATATCCGGCTCGCTTACTTGGCGGAAAGGGGCAACCACCAACTTCAATGCCTCTTCTGCTTTGGCACTCGCCACATCCATAATGGCTGCCTTAGACCAGTCATCCTCGACATTCATCACCAAGATTTCGTCCACCCGAGGAACATCAACCAAGTGAAGCAATAAGGCTGATCCCACGTTTCCCGTCCCAACGACAGCCACCTTCATCTTTTATCCTCCTCTCTCCTCCTTGTTTTTTTCTGTCTTTAAGTCTGAAAGAAATCAGCCACAGATTCGAACGATTAGGTCTGCGTAGATTTTTGTGGCCTTGATGACATCTCCCACCCTCACGTGTTCATTTCGATTGTGGGTGAAGCGATCCTCTCCGGGTCCAAAGGCCACAACAGGAAGTCCGCAGACGGTTGAGAAATATCCCGTCTCGCTCGAAATCGTCCAAAGGCCTGGGTTTGGCCTCTTGCCACACACAATCTCAATCGAATCGATGAGAGTGGTGACAAGAGGATGATCGCTCGGCGTGTAGAAGGGGTACATACAGCCATCGGACCATTCTTCAAGGCCCGTATAACTCACCACTTTTGATTTCTTGATCTCGGCCGTATGTTTCAAACCTTCCTGAGATGCAATGGCCTTGGCAATGCATGCTTGAATCAAGGATACAATCTCGTCCCTCGGCAGGGAGGCAGGGTGCCGTGCATCGACCACCGCATCACACCGATCGGGGATGACATTGGCTACGTTGGGAGATACAAGGAGCTTGTTCAAGGCGACGAGGGCCTGTCCAAAGGTCTCATCTTTTGGCAATCCCTTTTTAAATTCCTCCAGGGCCAAAATCACTCTTGCAATCCCGGTTAAAGCGCTACTTGACCCCTCGGGAGCCGCTGTGTGAGTCCCTTTGCCTTCAATAAATAACTGGATATTGAGCATCCCTCGATGACCAATAATGGGAAGAAGGTCCGTATGCTCACCACTCACGACCCAATGGACCGGCAGCTTATTCCCTTCCATCAGATATTGAGGGCCAAGATGCCCCCCGCATTCTTCCATAACCCCTGCATTGATTGCCAAGCCTCTTTTAAAAGGAATTTTGAGATCCAAAACCGCTTTAGCGGCAAAAATCATGGCGGCCAAGCTTGCTTTCTGACCATTGGTGCCTCGTCCATAAATCACCTTTCCAGAGACACCGAATCGCCCTCCATCCATCATCTCACCAGAGAACGGATTCTCCATGTCGCCTGGTTCTGCCTGATCGAGGTGGGTATTGAGAAGAAAGACCGGGAGATCCTTTCTCCCCTTGAGTGTTCCAGTCACGTCACCGAGAGGATCGATCCATGTCTCCATTCCCATCGTTGCCAATCGTCCTTCCACAAATTGAGCCAATTGCCCTTCATGATGAGTCGGGCTCGGAATTCGAACCATCTCCTGCAACAATTGAATAATTTTCTCCTGGTTCGAATCGATGTAATCAAATATTCTTCTCATGATTGTTCTTACCTTCTACCTTTTGCCTCCTTGCCTTTCTTATTCCGGTCTCACCCACTCCCCTGCAGGAGAGCCAATGACCTCTCCCTCAGCCATAATGATCTTACCTCTCAGGATGGTGTATCGGGGAAGACCCTTCACGGCTCGTCCCTCGTATGGTGTGAGGGTATTTTTATTATGGAGTTTTGAGGATTCAATCTTTTTCTCAGCCTTCAGATCCACAAGCACGAAGTCTCCATCCGAGCCGATCTGAATGGCCCCTTTTCTTGGATAGATCCCCCAGACCCTTGCAGGATTTTCGGACACCAGCCGGACATAGTGTTCAAGGGTTAAGCGCCCCCGGTTCACCTCGGTGAGCATAAGCGGAAGGGCCGTCTCCACCCCGATAAATCCGCAGGCCGTGTCCCAGACGCTTTCAGCCGTTTTTTCGACGTAGCTGTGGGGCGCGTGGTCCGTTGCAATATTATCGATCCAACCCTGACGCAGTCCCTCCCACATGGCCCGCTGATGTTCCTGCGTTCGAATGGGAGGATTCAGTCGGATCAGATTGCCTATCCTTTCGTAATCGCTCTCATCGAGGAGGAGGTGGCTCACCAGAACCTCCGCCGTTATCGGTAACCCGCGCAGCCTGGCTTCCCTCACGAGGTTCAGGCCTTCCCGCGTCGAGAGATGAAAGACGTGAAAACAATTGCCCACGGCCTCGGAAAGGAGAATGGCCCGGCTGATCGCCTCTGCCTCGGCAAAGGAAGGTCTGGACTCCAGGTGTGCAATTGGATCCTTTCTCCCCTCTGCCACTAACCGGGCTTTGATATGTTGAAGGATAGCGTCATTTTCAGCATGGGCCCCGACCCGCAGTCCAGTCTCTTTGATCCTCTTGAATGCTTCATAAATCAGTCCGTCGTTCGGGCACCGGATATAACCCGTTGTCTCCCCCATGAAGACCTTGAATCCCCCGATCCCCGCTTCCGCAAGGGGTTTGAGCTGATCGACATTGGAATCGGTGACAGCAGCATAAAAGGCAAAATCCACGTAAGATCGGCCCTTCACAAGGGCCACTTTCTCCCTCAGATTTTTGACATCAATCAGTGGAGGCGAGGTATTGGGCATGTCAAATACAGTCGTCACTCCGCCGAAAGCAGCAGCCCTCGACCCTGTTTCAAAGTCTTCTTTATAGGTCATGCCGGGTTCCCGAAAATGGACGTGATCATCAATCACCCCAGGCAGGATATGAAGTCCTGTGGCATCCAGTGTTTCTTGGGCCTTGGGCAAGGTTTGATCGGACCCAATCGCCACAATCCTTCCGTTTTCCACACCGATCCCCCCCTCAAACGACCCCTGGGAGGTTACTACTGTTCCATTCTTAATAACAAGATCAGCCATCCAAATCTCCTCTTCTTAATGAGATATCCAATAAAGGGTTTTGTCAGTCTTTACGATCATTGATTTCCAGAAAACCCATCACACCGGTCAGATTGTTAAGCGTGATGGTGTTTATGATTTTGGAAGTCCCAAGGCCACGCGGCTCATCCGATCTTCTCTGTGGTTGCCGCACGCAGGTCACGGTCCATGTTCGCCCTGTTCCGTTGGAGGAGGATGACCCCTGCCAGAAGCAGAAGTCCCATGAGATCGGTCATCCAGCCAAAAATCACCAGCCCCAACGCTGAGCCAAATAGCATCATCCTCTCCAGAAACCTCGTCTCGATGAGCAGAAAACCCTGACAGGCTGAAGAGAAAGAAAAGACACCGATCAGGGCGGTCGCAGAACTCCAGATCACATTGACAGGGGACCCCTGCCATAGAAGGTATGGGATGAAGATGAAAAGAAGGGGAATATAGTAAATCGCCAGTCCCATCTTCAGGGAATACACACCCGTCTTCCAGGGATCGGATTTGGCAATCGCAGCAGCGACATAGGCTGACAGACACACAGGAGGCGTGATGACTGCCAACTGGCTTGTCCAGAAGATAAAGAAATGGCCTGTGATCAGGGGGACTCCGATGTTGACCAGAGCCGGGGCCGCAAGGGTCACAAGAAGAAGATAAGCGGAGGTCACATTCATCCCCATCCCCAGAATGAAGCTTGCCAGCATAACAAGGAAAAGAGCGATCAAGAGCTTTCCTCCTGATAGCTGAAGAACAATGGCACTGAACTTCATCCCCAGGCCCGGCATGGCAATGGCCATGATGATGATTCCTACGATGCCGGCCGTGACGGCCATCACCAGAGAGCTTCTTCCACTTTCCGCCAGCGTTCTGCCCAACCCTTTGAGGGATTCTTTCCTGTCCTTACTAACGAGGGATGCCGCGAAGACGGAGACAATAGCCCAGAAGCCAGCGAGAGAAGGAGAGTAACCCCGAACAAGAAGGTAAATAATCAGCCCTATGGGGAAGAAGAACAACCATCCTCTCTTCAAGACTTCTCCGACGCGGGGAATTTCGTCCTTCGGAATCTTTTCGATGTGGAGCCTTTTGGCCTCGAAATAGACCATGAACAACATGCTGGCGAAGAAAAGCAGGGCAGGAATGAGGCCGGCCTTGGCAACCTGAATATAAGGGATTCCGATAAAGGCGGCCATGAGAAACGCGCCTGCGCCCATAACCGGAGGGAGGAATTGGCCGCCGATGGAGACGACGGCTTCGACGGAGGCTGCGACATGGGGCGGGTATCCTCTGGAGATCATCATGGGGATTGTGACAGCGCCTGTGATCGCCGTGTTGGCCGTAGAAGAGCCAATAACAGATCCGAGAATGCCACTCGAAACAACGGCTGTCAGACCGGGGCCACCCGTGATGCGGCCGACAACGGCCTTGGCCAGATCAATGAAGAACGCCCCGGCGCCCGATCTCTGGATGAAGGTCCCGAAGATAATGAAGAGGAAGATGAAAGTCGAGAAGACATAGGCTACGGAACCAAAGATGCCATCGGTGCTTGCATACATGATGCTGACAATACGGTTGAGGTCGAATCCCCGGTGCTGAATGATCGATGGAAGATATC
>DATIGG010000564.1:0-8870 GCA_035454825.1 Thermodesulfobacteriota bacterium
TTTGCAACGTTCAGCATCGTCTATTTAACAAAGGAGATCCTTTTGCCCCTTTCAGAGGCCGGGTTCCTCCTTTCACTCTTGGGATTTTCAGGGTTTTTCGGCTGTATCTTATTACCGCTGCTCTCTGATCATATTGGACGAAAGCCGGTCGTCATTTCCTCTCTCTTTGTCACAGGATTGTCCTTCTGGGGTTTCATTCTTTCAGGTTCCAATTATGCTCTCCTGGCTCTTTTGGTCTCCGTTGCTGGATTTGCCATAGGAGGGGTAGCCCCCATTGCTCTCTCCGCCTTGACCACAGAGAGTGTTCCCCCTCATATGGCAGCTACAGCTTCCGGGATTCCAGCCTCTTTCGGGGAAATTTTCGGCTCCGCGTTGATGCCTTTCGTTGCAGGGTACTTGAGCGATCTTTATGGCCTCAAGACGGCACTCATCTTTTCTGCGGCGGCTCCTCTCATTGCAGGATTTGTGGGGTTTTTTTACGAAGAAACAGCTCCAAAGATTATGATCAGGAAGGCAGTTGCAGTTCCAGCCGCCTTAGAACAATGAATTTCATGGAAACAAATCATTCTTGGTGAAAGAGAGTGAAAGATGCAGGTCATAGGAGACATCGCCCGGTTAGGGGCTAAGCGATACCCGGACAAGGTGGCGCTCATTATGGATCGTGAGAGCCTCACTTACCTTCAACTTAACCAGCAGGCCAATCAATTGGCCCACGGGCTTCTCTCCCTAAACGTGACAGCAGGAGATCGAGTGGCCATCCTGGCTTTCAACTGTCTGGAGTATCCAGTGGTTAATTATGCCGTCGCCAAGTGCGGGGGAACACTGGTGCCCATCAACTTCCGTTACAAAAAGGATGAATTGGTCTACGTGGTCAATAACTCCAATCCAAGAGTCCTGTTCTACGGCAGTGAATTCAGCGCCATGGCAGATGAGGCCAAGAATCAATTTGATTCGCCTGTTCATTTGGTTGCTATTTCAGGAGAACCATTATCGCCCGGCCTCAGTTTGAAGGGTTTAATGGATGGACAGTCACTCTCGGAACCTGGGGTTAACGTAAATCCCACAGCGCCCAGTTTTATCATGTACACCAGTGGCACAACGGGTTTCCCGAAAGGAACCCTTTTCTCCCATGCCTCTTATTTAAACGTGTTTATAGGGATGACCCTTGAAGGGGACTTAAAGCACGATGACGTGGTCCTGGTATGTTTGCCTCTCTTCCATAATGGAGGGCTCAATGCAATGCTCCAGCCCACGCTGATGGTAGGAGGAACATGCCTTATTGTGGGTAAAGGATTTGATCCGGATAAGATCCTGGATGCAGTGGCACGCTACAAGGTGACCTTAACGATGTGGGTTCCGACCCAATTAGCCATGCTGGTCAATCATCCCCGTGTAGCCAGCTATAATGTCTCCACGTTAAAAAAGATCTGGTATGGTTCTTCCGCAATCACTCCCACAACACTTGAAGCCTCTATGGATGTGTTCAAGGCGGGATTCTATCAGTGGTATGGCCAGGTTGAAACAGGAATGGTTTCAATACTCCGGCCGGAAGATCACCTTGAGCGGTCTCAGTGCACGGGCCGCGAGATGTTCAATGCCGACCTTCGAATCGTGGATGAAGAGGGGAAGGATACACCGATCGGTGAAGTGGGTGAAATTATTTCTGCCCAAAAGCCCCTCGGCATGATCGGCTACTATAAGATGGAGGAAGCCAACAAAAGAACGGTTCGTGACGGCTGGATTCATACAGAGGACCTCGCTCGCGTAGAGGGGAGCGGGTATTTCACGATCGTTGATCGCTTGAGGGATATGATTATCAGCGGCGCTGAAAACATCTATCCAAAAGAGATCGAAGATGTCATCAGCCGTCATCCAGGGGTACGGGAGGTGGCTGTCTTTGGCATTCCCGATGAGATTTATGGGGAATCGGTTTGCGCTGTAGTAGTTAGAAAAGAGGGGCACTCATTGGATCAGGAAGAAATCATCAATTTCTGTGCCTCCAGGCTTTCGAGTTACAAGAAACCAAAACGAGTCGACTTTATCGGTGAGATCCCCAAGAATGCCTCCGGAAAGGTGACCAAGAACGTGTTGCGGGAGCCCTATTGGGCCAATCGAGGGAGGAAGGTTTGAGGTAGAAAATGGAGAAGCAAACCAGGGCATCCACGATGGCTCCTCACTCATTGGGGACTTCGTCCCATGGATCATCTTCATCATGGATCTTGGTTCAAGAAGGATTGTTTGAATACCCCTTAGCTGACGACGGGAAACCCACACTACTCGCGAATCGCTGCAAAAACTGCCGAACGACATTTTTCCCGAAACGTGCCCTTTGTCCGGCTTGTTTTCAGCAAGGGTTAATGGAAGATATAAAACTTGACCGGCGAGGCATCCTCTACGCCTGCACGGTGATCCACCGTCATTCACCCACGGGGGTGCCAGCTCCTTATGCCTATGGTTATGTGGAGATCCCCGCGAACCAGGTTCGTGTCTTTGCTTTACTCACGGGGAGTGATCCCTCGTCCTTCCATGCTGGCCAGGAAGTGGAATTAGTAGTGGAACCGATAAGAACAGATTCTGAGGGGAAGCAGATTATCGGATATAAATTCAAACCTGTGTCATAGGGGGACAATTCGGTGCGGGACGTGGTAATCATCGGCGTGGGGATGACCCAGTTTGGCAAACATCCGGATAGGAGTCTGAAAGATCTTGGCCGCGAGGCATGCCTCAATGCGATGAGAGATGCAGGGATCAACCCTAAACAGATCGAGGCCGGTTACTGCGGCAATGCCCTTGCTCCTGCGATTCAAGGCGAGACCGGAGTGGGGCAGAATGTGTTCTGGGAAGTGGGGATTAATGAGATACCCATTGTCAATGTCGAAAATGCCTGTGCAACTGGATCGACTGCGTTGAGGGAGGGATGGATGGCGATCGCAGGCGGCTTTTGCAATATCGTCATTGTTGCGGGAGTGGAAAAAACGGTGATGCCGAAGGGAACCCTGCTGAACGTGGGAGCTGCAGAGTTAGAAACAAAGCTTGGCGATGTATTCCCAGGACAGTTTGCTCTCATTGCCCAAAAACATATAGAGCGCTACGGAACTTCCTTGGAACAATTGGCACAAGTTTCAGTTAAAAACCATTTCAACGGGAGTCTCAATCCTTACGCGCAATTCCAGAAACAATTGACAGTGGAAGAGGTTCTCAGCTCCCCAATGATCGCCGATCCCCTGACCCTCTACTCCTGTTGCCCTAACAGTGACGGAGCAGCTGCCTTAATCTTGTGCACCAAGGAGAAGGTTCGAAAGATAAATGTCCGTCCGGTGAGGATTGCAGCTTCGGTGCTCACTACAGGGACCTATAGTAATCAACGCGACATTACAGGCTGGGAGATAGAAAAGAGGGCCGCTGAACAGGCCTACCGGTTAGCATCCTTAGGCCCTGAGGACCTGGATGTCGTTGAGGTTCACGACGCCTTCACCATCTCCGAGATCATTCATTATGAAGACTTGGGATTGTGCAAACCCGGAGAAGGTGGCCCCCTGGTCGAGAAAGGGGTAACCGCATTGGGAGGAAGGGTTCCTGTCAATCCCAGTGGAGGTTTATTGTCCAAAGGTCACCCTGTAGGGGCATCAGGGGTGGCACAGGTCGTAGAGATCGTCTGGCAACTCCGGGGTGAGGCAGGGAAAAGGCAGGTGAAGAATGCACAAGTTGGTTTAGCCCAAATCATGGGTGGTTATAAAGAGTGGGATACCCGAGCCTGCACGGTCCATATTCTTGTCAAAGACTAATCTTGAGGTTTGACGTTGGTCCGGACTAAGTATCTTTCCTCATGTATATCGGACGAACCATTTCTCGCAGTGCTGGAAGTTTTCTGGCAAACATGGTGGACCCTAAAATGCATAACAGACCGCCAATCATTAGAGCGTTTGGAGCGCCTATTTTGCTCGCCGCGCCGCCTACTAACAAACTGCCGAATGGCGCCATGCCCCTGATTGCCATTGCATAAAGGCTCATCACTCGGCCACGTTTGTCCTCCTCCACAACGGTCTGTAACACCGTGTTGCTCGATGCCATTTGGACCATCATTCCAAAACCCGTCAACAGTACCAGAACCAGGGAAAGCCAGAAAACGTGGGAACGGGAAAAGCCCACAAGCCCTATGCCAAAGAAACCCGCAGCCAAGGCAACCCATTTCTCCAATCCTGGGACGCCTTTTCTGGAAGCAAGATAAATTGAACCTGTTAAAGCCCCTACACCCGCTCCGGCCATCAAAAAACCGAGGGTATGAGGACCTCCTTGAAGAATGTCCTTAGCAAAAATCGGCATCATTACCCTGTAAGGAATCCCTACCAGGCTGGTCAATGCAAGTAGCAGCAAAATAAACTTGATCGGTCCAAAACCGAAGGCATAGGAAAACCCTTCCTTTATCTCCCCCAGGACATGAATGTCGCGTTTTTCCATCTCTTTCCGTGTGATTTTCATGGCGATGAGAGATACAATGACAAAAATGTAGCTAACTCCGTTAAGCAGAAAGCACATCCCTTCGCCCATGGAAGCGATCAGGATGCCGGCTATGGAAGGACCTAACAGTTGGGCGCAATTAACAATTGAGGAGTTTAAGGCGATTGCGCTCCCTAAATCCTTTCTGTGGACGATCTCTACCATAAAGGACTGACGTATTGGCATATCGAAGGCGTCCACAATACCCAAGAACACGCTCAAGCACATGATGTGCCAAACTGCAGTCGTGCCTGTCAACACAAGAGCTGTTAGAACGAAGGCCTGAATCATCGCTAGGGTTTGAGTAACCACCAGAACCCTTCGGCGATTCATTCTGTCAGCCAGGACCCCGGCAAACGGGGTTAATAGAAAGAGGGGGATTTGACTCGTGAATCCGACTAAGCCCAACAAAAACGCCGAATTGGTCAAGCGATAGACGAGCCAGCTCATTGCGATTCTTTGCATCCAGGTTCCGATGAGAGAGACTCCTTGACCACCGAAAAAAAGCCGATAGTTCCTATACTGTAACGCCGGAGGAATCAATCCAAAACTCCTTGAAATTTTATTAAATTCTGCCTATTTGAGATACTTTCATTTTGGCACATCTTGTAATAACCAGGCAATGGAGGAGTCAATTGCGAGAGTAACAAAATGAGATATTCAGTTCAAGATTTCAATCGTAAATCCTCGGTAGACTTCGCTTACATCCCTCGAAGACAGGTAAAAGAAATGACTGACGGGGGCGAGGTATGACTCCCTTTCTCAGGAAGGTTCAGTAGATGCAATGGACCGGGTCTTTAAATCGGTAATCATCGGTGCTCTCGGTGTTCTTTATTTCTTGACAACCTACTCCCTTTTGTCGAATAGTTAGCTGATTCCAAAGACAGCTTGTCGCCTCGGCACTTGCTACGTAGATGCGAGCGGTACCCATGAAACAGGATGATGAAGGTACTGAATCCATTAAGATGAAGGGGAAAATCGGAGTTGGGATGCAAGCTAACGAGACTTTTTGGGGTTATTTTGTCTTAAGCGGTCAATTCAACGCTACTTTGTACTGACCGTAGGACACTTTTATCTTTTGAATAAAGCGAGGCTGAGTTAGGTAAAGATTGTTCATGCAGTTTAGGCATTCCGTGCGGAAAAGGAGGGGGCAAATGAAAATGACAAAATGGTCGGTAGTAGGAGGGCTGGCAATTCTATCTCTGGGGGCAATCCTTTCGAGTTGTGCTCACGGACCGGGTTATCCTCCCAGTGCAGCAGACGGCATCCTTGAGTGGCAGGAGCTGAGAGTTGTCGAGCTTAAGATGTCGCCGGATCCTGTGAGGCCGCGAGAACGGGTCCAATTTGCGGCGGAGATCTATAATCGTTCACACGATTCGGGGAATGTGGGTATCACCCTTAATGACAGGGACCAATTGGTTGCCTTTCTCCCTAACGTAGTCATCCGTCCGGGGGCGAACCGCGTCGTTTTTCCGCTCACCGCCTATCATTTTCAGAGGCAGGATCATTGCTTTGTTGTGAAAGTGAATATCAAAGGGAATCAATATCCCCTCGATGTGGCGAAGCAATTTTGCGCGTACGAAGTACAGGGAGGGTGGAGCTTACGATGAACCTGGAATAATGGGGGTGTATATAAAAAAGGAAAGATGAAGGTAAATGGATAATTTTTCCCCCTGGGGTACTTGGTAAGAATTTCATTTCCTGGTGCCATTTGAGGGAGACATCTCCTCGGGATTAGTTTCCCTATCGGGGATGGTGGAAACCCCTCGCCCTTCGTTTGATCTTTCAGGTTCAGAAGGAGATGACATGGTTAAAGAAGAGGCAAAATCACTCCGTGTTGGCGTATCGAGGGTTCAGGAACGAACCGCGAAGTTGGAGGGTACTTCCCTTTACGCCCGAAGCCTTATCGAAGCGAGCCTCGACCCCCTGGTTACCATCAGTCCGACTGGGAAGATCATGGATGTCAACCGAGCAACGGAACTTGTGACCGGCATTGCTCGCGCCCAACTTATTGGAAGTGACTTTTCGGACTACCTTACGGATCCCGAAAAGGCCAGGGAAGGCTACAGACAGGTCTTCTCGAAGAGTTCTGTCAAAGACTACCCTCTGGCCATCCGTCATGTTTCGGGGTACGTCACAAATGTTTTATACAATGCTACTGTCTACCGCAACGAAACTGGAGAAATTGAAGGGGTTTTTGCAGCAGCGCGGGATATTACACAGCGAAAGCGAGCCGAAGAGGCTCTTGAGCGCCACGCACGCATGCTCGATCTCGCAAATGATTCGATTATCGTCTTTGACCTCACGGGCAGGATTACCTACTGGAACAGGGGGGCAGAAGCACTTTACGGATGGACAAGGCGGGAAGCAATAGACCGAAGCATCCACGTGTTGCTCCAGACAAGATTCCCTGCTCCATTTGAGGATCTTAGAAGAACTTTATTCTCCGAAGGGCACTGGGAAGGAGAGGTAATCCACACGAAGCGTGATGGTACAGAGGTCATTGCAGCAAGTCGCTGGACGTTGCAGAAGACTCCGAATGGAGAGCCGTCAGCGATCCTCGAAATAAACAATGATGTGACTGAACGGAAACGGGTAGAGAAAGAGCTGCAGAATGCATCTTTGTACTCTCGAAGTCTTATTGAAGCAAGCATTGACCCTCTGGTCACCATCCGAAGGGATGGCAAGATCATGGATGTGAACAGGGCGACAGAGTTGGCTACGGGACAGTCCAGGGACACCCTGATTGGAAGTGATTTTTGCGACTACTTCACCCAACCCAGGAAGGCCAGGGAAGGATACAAGCAGGTATTTTCGGAGGGATTTGTAAGAGATTATCCCCTCGCCATCTGGCACCCGGGCTTTACTGAACAGTTCCCTCTTCGAGCGAGTATTTTGGTGGATTGAGTGGAACATGGCTTAGTTGTATGTTTTCAATCCATACAGTTAGTTCCCGCTGACCTTGCCATCTCTCTGCTGCCGAAGCACCCGGCGATCCTGCTGATGGGCGTTGACCTGAAGCGCAGCAGGATGCTGATGCTTTGAGGTGAGCAATCTCGCCTGCTGACCGCGGATGACTTGGTGCGATTGATTGAAGGAGGTGAATCCCATGGGTAAGATGACAAGATTGGCGATGGGGGCCTTGGCAGGATTATTTTTTTACACAAGCGTGGTCCAGGCGCAATGGGTCTTTCTGGGACGGAAAGCGATAGGAGCGGTGAACCGCCTTACGAGCCAGGGCTCTGATAAGCAGGGGCAGAGTTACGATGTGGCAACCGTTTTGCTCGAAGCCGATGCAGATAAGGTTTACAGCACAGCCGTCAATTTCCTGAAAGGGAATCCCAATATCACGATTAATTTCAGGCAGGACTCAGGTCGGAAGATCGAGTTTACAGATGGTAAGATACTGGTCGGAATGAAGGTGAGCAAGCTTGAAGACAATCTCAGTCAGCTTCTTATCAGTTCTACTGCACCCTCCGGCAAATCCAGCTCCACGTCGCTTGTGGTGGAAAGAGTCATTCAGATCTGCGAGAAAACGGGAGTGACCTGCACACTTGCCAAGGATTGATCGGTTGTGGAATAAGTGAATCGTCAGGTAAAGTGAATCGAAAGCCCTCATGTTTGATGCGCAGCTCGTTGGTTACATCCATGGCTGACGTGGGAGCGATGCTCTCAAGCGTATGGGAGTTAGCAGGCATAGACGTACGGCTGTCCGGTGGCTATCCCGGGTGGAGACCCAATCCCGCCGCTCCAATCGTACGCCAGATGGCAAATGTCTACAAGGACCTCTACGGCAAGGAGGTCAAGCTCGAAGCTATCCATGCGGGGCTGGAATGTAGTACGATCGGCTCCAAATATCCCAACCTGGACTTGATTGCAATCGGACCGACGCTGAAGGATGTGCACTCGCCCGATGAAAAGATGCATATTCCGAGTGTGAAAAAAGTGGTAGAGCTCTTGACCGAAACGCTCAAACGGATTCCGGAGAAGTAACAGGATACGTCGCAATGGGGTTAGAAACAACGGTATTGGGAGTTATGTAATGAATACGTATTTTACTGAATATCAGCGAAAACTAACTGACCCCAAAGGGGCTTCCGACAAAATACAAAACGGCAGCACTATTGTTCATGGGCTAAGCATTGCTGAACCTCCAGCACTTCTAACCGCTATTGCAGACAGGGCTAGAGCTGGAAGGCTGAGGGACATAAAAATTTACTCGCTTCTTCCGCTATCACATGCCGCCAAAACGGTGCTTGTTCCAGACCTCTCTGACTGTATCCAGGCTTATTCCTGGTTTGTGACAGCGGCAGACCGGGATCGAGTCAAAGTGGGGCTCGATTATTTCGTGCCCAATTACTTTCACCAGATTC
>DATIGG010000565.1:0-4420 GCA_035454825.1 Thermodesulfobacteriota bacterium
CAATTTTTCAAAACTCTCTCCTTTCTTCAGGCGCTTCAGGATCTGAATCGCTTCCTCCCCGTCAGCCACCACGATCTGGCGTGCTCTCACCTTAAGGCCCAGCCGGAAGGAAGACGGATGGCTTTCGTAGTATTGGAGCGCCTCCTTCTCACCGACCTCTCCCGAATATTGAAGGGCGCTTCGGACCATCTTCTCCGCTAACAACTTCTCCTCCAGCCGGCCCTTCCATTCTCTCAGGGTCGTTCCCTTGAGGCCCAATCGCTTGTCAAATCCTTTGTCGGGATAATCTTTCTCAATCTCAAAAATGGCCTGATTCAATTCATCGCGGGAAACCTTAATCCCCAGCCGCCGGGCCTCCTGGGCAAGGATCTTACGCTCAATGACCTGATCCAGATAGGCTCCCTTCAGTCCCCCGAGGCCTTCTCCCTTCCCTTCCTTTCCCGGTTCCAGAATCACCTCCTTGAGTTCCCGGTCGAATTCATCCACAGTAATCTGTTCCTGGTCGACCTGGGCAAGGATATGTTCCGGAAGCCCTCTTCCCCAGTCATTACATCCCCAAAGGCTGAGAGAGAAGAGAAGCAGGCCGAAAAGAAACCAACCTCTTTTAGTTCTTCTCTTTCTTGAGGGGCTCATGCGTGGCCTTTTCTTCCTTGGATTTCTCCTCTATCGGCTTTAACCCTTTCTTTTCCTCCTCCGCCCACAGCTTTTCATTCACGACGATCTTGGCCTTCGATTTGAGTTCCTTCACATATTGAAGGTAGGTGTCCTGACGTTTCTTCGTTTGAAGGAAAAACCGAAGGCTCTCCTTAACTTTATCGTAAGGTCTTAGAACAGAACCTCGCTTTTCGTCGAGCTGAATGATATGGTATCCCAGACCTGTCTGAACAACCTCACTGGTCTCTCCTTTATTCTTGAGGGAGAAAGCAGCGTCCTCGAATTGTGAAAAAGAGGGGGCCAGTTGACCTCTCTTGATCCATCCAAGGTTTCCCCCGTCTTCCCTCGATTTGTCCAGGTTATAGACCGACGCCAATTTCGAGAAATCCTCTTTCTGGGAAAGTTTCATTAAAACTTCTTTTAAGGCAGGCTCTGAGGTCACGAAGATATGGCGGATCTTAATTTCCAGAGGCTCGGTAAAGCGATCTGGATTTTCCTTATAGTATTGCTGGATCTCGCTTTCAGAGATCTCTGTCTTCCCCTTCAAGATCTCCTCCATCAGGGCATCGATCAGCATCATCCTTTTGAAGTTCTCCAGTTTGGTCCTCATATCGGGATTCTTTTCGAAGCCCTTCTTTCTTGCCTCCTGGTAAAGAAGTTCACGGGTGATCACATAATTTTCAAGGAAATCTCTGAGCCCTTTTTCGCTGAGGAGCCGCATCTTCCCCTCCAGGGATTGGTCCTCGGTGAACCGGCGGAATTCTTCAAGGGAGATGGTGGAATCATCGATCCGCACGAGCTCTTTTTCCCCCATCTTCTGCTCTTTCGATTTCTGGCATCCCAGGAAGAGAAACAGCAGGATCGCAGTAAAAATCAGCCACCGTTTTAACATCATCCTCTCCAATAATCAGTGCAAAATGTTCAATTATCAATTGTCAATTAGCACTGAGACCCAGGCGTGAATTTGATTCTGTAAATTATTAGATAATTGGCCAATGCTAATTGATCATTGTTCAATGAGATTCTTAATACGGTCCCTTTAGCACTACCCCTCCATTGTCCCCTCTCCAATGCTCCGCTTTTCAAGGTTTCGGAGGGGGAGACTACCCCGGTCCAATCGAACCCGAGACTGAAAGATCACATTTCATCTTCGTCCCTGCTTGACAGAGCAAGAACAAGGGAATTCATAGGGAATTTAGCATATCAGGCTAAGGCTTGCAATAGCTCTTTGGCCGCTCCGAAAGGATCTTGCCTCAGGGAGGGCCATCCCTCGACGATCAACCGGGAGTCCGGGGTCATCTGATAATGGCCTTCTCCGCGTTGGACCAACTCCACAACTTTCCCGGGAGGAACCTTCGTCGTCTCATCAAAGGTAAGAACCATTTGAGAAGGCCTTTCCTCCAGTTTTCTAATGGACAATCGGGTGAGAAGGATCTTTACCTTGATCACATCCAGGAGGTGTTCGACCTCGAGGGGAATCTTTCCGAACCGGTCGATCAACTCCTCCCGGAGATCATCCACCTGTTCATTCGACCGCGAGAAAGAAAGTCTGCGATAAAGGCTTAACCGCTCCCCCGGATCATCGACATAAGCCTCTGGAATGAAGGCTGGGAGATGAAAATGGATTTCTGGAGTGATCTCCTCGACCATCTCTTCCCCCTTTAGTTCCCGGACAGACTTTTCCATCAACTGGGTATAGAGCTCAAACCCAACAGCAGTGATATGACCTGATTGAGAAGGGCCAAGAAGGTTTCCCGCCCCTCGGATCTCCAGGTCGTGAATGGCCAGCTTGAAACCAGACCCCAGTTCACTCAGCTCCTGAATGGCCCGAAGCCTTCTCATGGCATCCCTGGAGAGGGTGAACTCTCCAGGGATAAGAAGATAGGCAAAGGCCTGGTGGCTTCCCCGGCCCACCCGGCCCCGGAGCTGATGGAGGTCTGCCAGGCCGAATTTTTCAGCATGATTGATTAAAATCGTATTAGCCGTCGGAATATCCAGGCCGGACTCGATAATATTGGTTGAGACCAGGAGGTTGTATTCCTTGTTGACGAATCGGAGCATCACTTTTTCCAGCTCGCTCCCTTTCATCTGTCCATGAGCAACGGCCAGAGAGGCCTTCGGAATGATCCGTTTGAGATGGTTGGCCACGGCATAGATCGTCTGAATGCGGGGATGGACAAAGAAAACCTGCCCCCCCCTCTGAAATTCCCTCTCCACGGCCTCCCGGATGGCTTCATCGTCATAGCGGGTGACAAAGGTCCGAATGGAGAGGCGGTTTTCAGGTGGCGTCTGGATGAGAGTGAGGTCTCGAAGACCTGTAAGCGACATCTGCAGGGTCCTGGGAATAGGTGTTGCCGTCAGGGTCATCACGTCCACCAGTTTCCTCAACTGCTTCAGCTTCTCTTTGTGTGTGACGCCGAATCGATGCTCTTCATCGACGACCACGAGTCCTAAATCCCGAAAGACCACGTCCCGCTGGAGAAGCCGATGGGTCCCGATGATGATATCGACCTTGCCCTCACTTAATCGCCGCAGAATTTCTTTCTGCTCCCGGGGACCCTTGAACCGGCTGAGCACTTCGATCATCACAGGATAGGTCTTGAACCGGTCACAAAACGTCTGATAGTGCTGCTGGGCCAAAACCGTGGTGGGGACTAAAACGGCAACCTGTTTCCCGTTCATCACCGCCCGGTAGGTGGCCCGGATGGCCACCTCCGTCTTTCCATATCCCACATCCCCACAGATGAGTCGGTCCATGGGCTTTGGCCTCCCCATGTCTTTCATCACGTCTTCGATGGCTTTGGTCTGATCGGGCGTCTCCTCATAGTCGAAGGTCGCCTCAAACTCACGGTAGAACTGATCCGTGGGTGGGAAACTGTGCCCCTGAAAGACCTGGCGGGCAGCATAGAGATCGAGAAGCTCTTTCACCATTTCTGAAGCTGCAGCCTTGGCCTTCTTGATCGCTCTCTGCCAGGCCTGACTCCCCAATCGATCCAACCTCGGAGACCCTCCATCGCCTCCGATGTAACGCTGGATGAGATTGAGCCGATCGACAGGGACATAGAGCTTGTCTCCATCAAGATATTCCAGGAGAAGGTAGTCATTCGCTACCCCGCTGATCTTCAAATGTTTTAGCCCCCGGTACAGCCCCACACCATAATCGATATGAACAATAGAATCGTTTTCATGGAGCTCCTGGTACGAGGAAAAACTCCCTCCTCCTTGCGAAAGGAAGGACCGCATCTTTCTCTCTCTCAATTTTTTTCGCTCACCAAAGATCTCTTCCTCCGTTAAAAGGACCCATCCTTCTCCGGGATTTCTAAATCCTGAAGAAAGCGACCCCACGATGAGGGTAATATTTTCTTGAGGTTCTTCGAGGGCCTGTCTGAACCTGATTTCCTTTTTCAATTGGCATACGACTTCATAGTGCGTCAGCAGGTCCCTCAAACGCTCAGCCTGAGCCGATGTGTGAGAAGTAATAAAGATTCTTCTCCCCCTCTCCCTCCATCTCAGAACCTGTCGGAGGAGGATGGAAAAAGGGGAGGCTTCGGCGCTCCCCTTGTCGGTCGCGAACAGAGCATTTATTTCTCTCCGAAGATCTTCATTCGTCTCTGTCTCAAAGGCAAAGACGTCTTCGCAGGGGAGAGGAGCAAGAGGACCTTCTTGGAGAAAAACATTCTTAAATCTCTTCATTGAGGACAAGAGTTCTTCATCTTTAAAATAGAGAAGCCCGGGAGGTAAGACCGGACGTTTTTTCGTTAGGGCC
>DATIGG010000566.1:0-12371 GCA_035454825.1 Thermodesulfobacteriota bacterium
CGTCCCTCGGCTTCATCGTCGCTTCCTCCTTTTCTTTTGCCCAGATGAATGATGGCTACCAGAGCAACAAGGAGCAGGATGGAAAGGATCTCCACCGCAAGCCAGTACCTGTCGAATAGGAAATGACCGAAATCGCGGGGCTGGGCGACAGCTCCTTGGAGGACGGTCTTGCTGCCTGGATCCTTAAAGATCGTCGTAACGGCGACGGCGAGAAAGACCACACCTAAGAGCGTGGCAGGTTTCCACTCAGACAGCAGTCCGAGCTCTCGGGGGGACCGCTGGAACAGCATGATCACAAAGAGGATGAGCACCATGATCGCCCCTGCGTAGACGATGACCATGAAAGCAGCGAGCAGGGGCGCCCCGAGCAGAAAGAAGAGACCTGCTGTGCCTAAGAAGGCGACGATTAGATAGAGCACGGCATGAACCGGCTCCCGCCGGGTAATGGCCATGGCAGTGGCCACCAGAATGACGATCGCCAGCACATAAAAGATGACGGCGAATAAACTCATTACAAACCCTCATCAAATGCAGATGGCGTACTGGAATATTGGAATGATGAATAATTAAAGACTATACATGGCAACATAAGTCCATCATTCCGGACTTGACCCGGAATCCAGTCTTTTCCTAAATTCCTGCTTTCACGGAATGACATTCCTTGCGATGCTAAATGTCGCTGTGCATGAATCTATATCCCATAATTCCATTACTCCAACATTCCAATATTCCAAATTCTTCTTACGGCATATTACTTTTCACGTTGATTGGTTTGTCTTCATTCACATGGGTTCCCTTGTTCCCCACCATGGTGACGCCAGCGTATCGGTAGAAATTATACTCGTTGTTTTTACCGCCATGATTGACAAGGAGATCTTCTTTTTCATAAACGAGCTTTAAAATGTCGCGCCCGCTCGTCTCAAAGTCCGGTGTTAACTGAATGGCAAGAGTGGGACACGCCTCTTCGCAGAGCCCACAGTAGATGCAGCGGGCAAAGTTGATCCTGAACCACCGGGGGTACCGGCGGCCATCCTCTCTCTCCGCTGACTGCATGGAGATGCAGCTCGTCGGGCAGACTGCCGAACAGAGATAGCAGGCCACGCACCGCTCCTCGCCGTCCGGATCTCGCGTAAGGACGATCACCGCCCGGGACCTTGAAGGCAAGGGTCGTTTGTATTCCGGGTACTGCTCAGTGACAGGTTTCGTAAAGAGGACCTTGAGGGTCGTTGCAAGCCCTTTTCCCAGAGCCTTGATCCCTTCCATGAAACCTCCATGTCTTTCTAATTTTTCACGAAGAATATGCCACCCCTGATCCATGCAAATCATATGGGTTTCCCCTCTCCCTTGATGGGAGAGGGTGCGGGTGAGGGTGGTCCGTCTGGGTTTCCCCCTCACCTCAATCGTTCGACTGAGCTCACGACGAAGTCCTCTCCCCCTGTCGGGGGCGAGGAGGTCATTGGGGTATTTTCTATCTACATAAAAATCATGCCATCATGTATAGCGTCACTGCACCCGTGAGCATGATGTTAAGCAAGGCCACCGGGATGAGGACCTTCCAGCCCAGGTTCATCAGTTGATCGTAACGGATGCGGGGGAAGGTCGCACGAAGCCAGATGACGACAAAAACGATTACGCCTACCTTGATGACGAACCAGACAAAGGGCGGCAGAACAGGACCGTGCCATCCTCCCAGGAAGAAGACCGCTGCCAGGGAGCCCAATGTGATCATGGTGATATACTCGCCGAGAAAGAAGAGACCAAAACGCATGCCGCTATACTCGGTGTGATACCCTGCCCCGAGCTCATTTTCAGCCTCCGGAAGGTCGAAGGGGATCCTCTTAATCTCCGCCATGGAGGCCGTGAGGAAAAGGAGGAACGAGATCGGCTGCACAAGAATGAAGGGATATCGGCTCTGTGCGTTGGTTATTTCGACCAGGCTGAAAGAGCGTGCCATCATGACGACCGGGACGAGAGAAAGTCCGAGGGCAACTTCATAGCTGATCATTTGGGCTGCGGCTCGAATACCTCCGAGGAGGCTGTATTTTGAGTTGGAGGCCCAGCCACCCACGGCGACCCCGTAAACACTGATGGAAGAGAGGGCCAGGAAATAGAGGAGTCCGACGTTTAAGTCCGTAATGACAATCGGGATAGGTCTACCCCAGAATGTCATGGTCCGTCCAAAAGGGACCACCGCAAAGATAAGCAGAGCCATCAGGGCCACCACTCCCGGTGCAATCAGGAAGAGGCTCCTGCTTGCACCTTCGGGAACGGTATCCTCTTTCGTTAGCAGCTTGACAAGATCTGCAAGAGGCTGAAGAAGCCCGAATTTTCCGGCACGGTTGGGACCGAAGCGCGCCTGCATCCGGCTAAGAAGTTTCCGTTCAACCCAGACCAGGTAGGCTGCCACCGTGAGGAGAACGATCAGGATGACACTCAATTTAATGACGAGGTAAATGAACCCTGAAATCCAATCCTGAACCATCGACAATCTCGCACCTCAACCTTCTCAAATGCTTCTCAAAATCAAGTGACCAGAAGCTTTAATCCCCTTCAATCCCCCTTTACGAAAGGGGAAGGAAATATCTCCTCCCTTTGGTAAAGGGAGGTTGCCTGCCTGCGCGAAGCCGCTTCGGCGAAGGCAGGGGAGGGATTTTACAAAGATGTTTTCAAAATGCTAAATTGTTGCGTTTTCTAATCTGGCGCATCTCTACCCTCGCCGGCCACCTCTTCACTTTCTGCCAGGCCAGTTGCCGATGTTTGGGTAGAATGATAACACCAGGGGCCATTCCTTCGATGACGTTGACCTCAACCTCCAGAGGTCCTCCATCTAACTCGAGGGTGCATTTCTCCTTGTCGGCCACACCCGTCCTCGACGCATCTTTCGGGTGCATCAGAAGACAGGGACTTTTCTCCACCTCCCAAATGCAGTCAGAATAGGCAGCAAGCTCTTCTGTCCCGAACGTCCAATCGACAAGCAACAGATGGAGACTGTCGCCTTCGGGCGAGGGTGGTCTGAGGGAAGAAAAGGGATGCGCGTGTTCCTGTCCTTGCATGACCCGAACACCGCCCTCAGGGTCCTCAAAGGATTTTGCACCCGTGAAGGCAGGGTATTCCTTCATGATCCAGGTCCAGAGTTCCTCTCTCGATAGCGATAAGTTCTCTTCTCGTGCTCCGGGCATGATGTTTGAGAGCTTGGCCAGGATCTTCCATGCGGGTTCCGGCTCCCCTCCGGGTATGTTATGCCGGAAGACGCGGGGGGGATGATGGCCGCCACTTATCTGAGAAACCGGGATCCCTCCACGATGGGCGGGCGGAGCGAATTGAATCCGTCCTTCCTGGTTCACAAAGCACGTTTCCATCTCAAACAGGGTCTGGGTGGGCAAGAGGATGTGTGCAAGCCGGGCGGCTTCAGAAGGCAGATAATCGAGCACCAGAAGTATTTCCAATTTGTCGAGGGCCTGTCTCAACCTTTGCTGATCCGGGAAAGACTGGAAGGGATTGGCCTCAACAAGGATCAGTGCTTTCACCGCTCCCTTTTCGATCGATTCGATCAGATCGGTCAGGGACCGGTCTTGACCGGAGAGGAGCGTGGCCCCAAAGGCGTTTGCTCCGGGCATCAGGTAGAAGAGCCCACCCCGGTCTTTCGCGGAATGAAGGAGAAGTGCATGATCCGCAACCTGGTCAGGGGTTGTCTCTGAGACGATGGCTGTGCCGCAGACGATCACAGGGTAGCGGCTCTGTCTCAATTGTTCGGTGATCTTGACCATCCGGTCCTTTAACGTGGGTTCCGGCAGCCAGTCCGAAGGGATTTCGTCATAGAACTGGACAGCCCTCTTGCCGATTTTTTCCGCTGCCGTTCGATCGACAGCCCCTTTGATCAAACCAGAGAGGCAGGCTTCCAGATGATCGGGCGGGACCGGCAGATGCTCGAATTCGAAGGGAAGAAAAACGGGCCTCGGGTCGATGACCGCAACGGTGGCCCCATTTCGGAAGGCCTGCCTCATGGCGAGAGCCAGCATCGGTGCCTCGTTGACCGGATCTGCGCCAACCGTCAGGATGAAATCGACCTTCTCCATCTGCCGCATGGAGACGGCCAATCGATCGTCCAGTCTCGATACAGCCCTTCTGACCTTGCGGGCCATTTCCGAGGTGTCGTAATATCCGGGCCCATCCCATCCGTGAGATCTGGAGAGCCTCATCAGCATGGCCTGGTTTTCGATGCTGCTCCGTGCCGAACCGAGGCAGGCAACCGACGCAGGCCCATTCTTTTGGCTTATATGAATGAGCTTTTCGGCAGCAGCCTGGATCGCCTTGTCCAGGGCGACTTCTTCGGTTCCGATCCTTCCCCGTCGCGGCCGTTCCGGGTGATCCGTGTAATGGAACCCATAGCGGCCCCGGTCACAGATGAAGTAACCATTTACGAGTGGATTGAAACGGGCTTCGTGCCGCACAAGTTCGCGATAGCGGACACTGGTGATGAGGTTGCATCCGAGGGAGCAGTGGATGCAGAGAGAGGGACTGCGCACAAAATCCCATCGCCGACCTCTGAAGCGGGATGGCTTATCCGTGTAAACGCCTGTCGGGCAGAGATCGATGAGATTTCCGGAGAAGGGGCTCTCCAGGGGCCCGTCCTTATAACGGCCAAAATAGGTACGATAACCAATTTGCATGGCGCCTAAATCGCGGTAACCAGCAAATTCCTGGTAGAAACGGCGGCATCGCCAGCAGTGGATGCAGCGATTCATCTCATGCTGAATGAAGACGCCGAGGGACTGATCAGAGTAGGTCCGCTTCTTCCCGAGATAACGCCTCAGCCCGTGGCCACCTGACACGGTCATGTCCTGGAGAAGGCAGTGGCCCCCTTCATCGCAGACCGGGCAGTCATGAGGGTGGTTCATCATCAACCACTCGATGACGTGTTTCCGGAAGTCTACAGCCTCCTCATCCGTGGTCGAGACCACCATGCCGTCCTGGGCATCGATCATGCAGCTCATCTGGATTCCCTTCACCGGACCTTCCATGAATTTCACCGCACACATCCGGCAAGCACCGACCGACCCCAGACCGGGATGATAGCAGAACCGAGGGATAATGATGCTCAGTTGCGCTGCTGCCTCGATCACTTTCATCCCCTTTGGAACCTCTATTTCTAATCCATCGATCTTGAGCTTCGGCATAAACTAACCAACGAAAGATGGAATATTGGAATGTTGGAAGAGTGGAACATTGGGTTTGAAGATTTTGGTTATTTCCCCATTATTCCATCGTTCCATTATTTCCGATTTACCCTTTAAAGGGACATTTTTTCTGGCTGATATGTTCGTGGACCTCCTCCGGAAAGTTATCAAGGAGGCTCGTCACGGGCATCGTTGCCCCTGGAGCAAAGGCGCAATAAGACTTCCAAGTATGCTGGCTCATACGCCGCAGGATAGGGACAAACTCGTCCCTTCCGTCTCCCTCCTCAATTCGCCAGACCAGGTCCCGAATAAAGGGAAGAGCCTCCCGGCAGGGAGTGCACCAGCCGCAGGATTCACGGACAAAAAAATCGAGCAAGTTCAAAGTGGCGCCCACGAGGCATGTCTTCTGATCAAAGACGATCACAGCACCGGTCCCCAGCCTGTTCCGACACTTTTTCAGACCCTCGAAATCCATCTCGACATCATAATCCTTTTTCTCCAAAAAACATGTGGAAGCTCCTCCTGGCAGACATGTCTTGAATTCGGACCCTGTCAGCAAGCCCTCTGCATGTTCTTCAATGATTTCTCTTAACGATGTTCCCATGGGCAGTTCATAACAACCCGGGCGATTAACCTTCCCGCTGACACAATAGAGCTTCGTTCCTGCGCTGGTCTTGGTCCTGGCCAGGTTTCTGAACCATTCCGGTCCATTTCTCACGATATGAGGCACATTAACCAGGGTTTCCATATTGTTCAGTACCGTGGGTTTTTCCCATAGACCCTTTTCAGTCGAACGGGGTGGCGCCTGCTGGGGTTGGGCCCTCTTCCCCATGAGAGCATTGATCTGCGCTGTGCCCTCACCGCAGATATATCGCCCACCGCTGCGGTGAACCACGAGATCAAAAGAAAAGTTGCTGCCCAATATATTCTTGCCGAGGTACCCCGCCTCCCTGGCGAGGTTCAATTCCCTTTCCATGATCCGCGCGCTGTTCTCATAAGAAGGCCGCACGAAAATAAAACCTTTTTCTGATGAGACGGCATACGCTGCAAGAATGGTGCCCTCGATGATCATATGGGGATCCCCGTGGGTCATCACTCGATCCTTAAACGTTCCGGGTTCCATTTCATCAATATTGGTAATGATGTACCTGGGAAAGGGGGCATCGTCTGCAACAGACTTCCATTTCAGTCCGGCAGGAAACCCGGCCCCTCCGCGGCCCTGGAGATTCGCATCCACAACGATCTGTTGCAACTCTTTCGGAGAGTATTTCTGGAGAACCGTGGTCAATGCCTGATAGCCTCCGCTTTGGCGGTATTCCTTCAGCGTGGCAATTCGGTCCGGCTTTCGATTCTGAAACAGCACCTGCGGATTCATGGAGATCTCCTATATCACCTTGGCGCGCTTCACCTCTCCTCTTAACTTTTGCAGAAGGTTATCGATCTTTTCCGGAGTCAGAGGGCCATAGGGTCGTCCATTCACCAATACAGCCGGAGAGAGGTCACAATAACCGATGCAGGCCGTAGGCAGAAGAGTGAATAAGCCATCTTCTGTCGTTTCTCCAAGTCGAATGCCGAGTTTTTGGTGAAGATAATCAACCACAAATTGGAGGCCATTCATCCAGCAGACCACGCCATCGCAGACATGAATGACGAATTTTCCGACCGGCTCACGGTAGATGAAATCATAGAATGTAGCAAGTTCCTCCAGCTCAAGGGGAGTCATCCCGAGGAGCTTCGCCCCTTCTTCCAGCGCCTCATCGGTCAGGTAGCCAAAATGGTTCTGGAGGGCAAACATGACGTCGACAGCGATCTCCCGGGGTCTCTCCGCCATGGCAATCTGTTTTTGCAAAGAATTGACTAATTCCGCAGGCAGCATAAGAAAAAAGTTCCCTTCAACTTTCAATTTCCAGATCCAAATCCCTCCCCACCTCCCTTTTCCAAAGGGAGGAGAAAGGTTTCCCCCTTTTGACAATCTGGTCCTTACCCAGAAATAGGAGCGCTGGACACAAGGGGCACTCCGACAGATCCCCATCCCCTTCCTGACCTCCCCCTTGAAGGGGGAGGAAGGCGAGGATTTCCTTCCCTTTCAGGAGCACGACCATAGCAATCACCCTCCCCTTCAAGGGGAGGGGCGGGGGTGGGGATGGGGTATACCAAAGCCTGAACTGCACCAGTCGTACATTCCCTCCTTGTGTCCAGCTCCCCGACATATGGGCCACGTTTAGTTTGACAAAGGGGGATGAAGGGGGATTAGATGTTTTTTCCCAAAGCACTAAAGCCTTACGAAGGTTGTTATTGACATCTATTTGCGATTTGGTGCCTGGCATTTTGTGCCTCCCCTTTACCGGTCAATATCCGGCAGGATGTAATCAACCGAACCGATGACGGCTAAAAGGTCTGAGAGAAGTCTTCCTTTTGCCATCAGGGGCATGACCTGGATATTGGCAAACCCCGGTGCTCTGATGCGCATCCGATAAGCCATGTTGAGACCGTCACTGACCACATAGTAACCCTGCTCACCCCGGGCGATTTCGATCGCCGTGTAAGCTTCCCCTCTCGGGATTTTGGGTCCCCGGGTCACATTGATGAAGTGATGGATGAGGCTCTCGATATCCCTCAGCGTATCCTTTTTCACAGGAATCGAATAACGGTAGTCATCCGTTATGTACCCGCCCCCTGGCATCTGATTCGCAGCCTGTTCGATGATCCGCAGGCTTTGACGCATCTCCTCAACCCGCACGAGATAACGGGCATAGCAATCTCCATCCGTAGCTGTCGGGATATCGAACTTGAGATTCTCGTAGCCTGAGTAAGGAAATTTTTTTCTCAGGTCCCATTCCAAGCCGCAGGCCCGGAGATTTGGGCCTGTTACCCCCCATTCCATGGCATCCTTCAGGGAGAGAGCTCCGACTCCCTCAGTCCTTGCCTTGAAGACAGGGTTCTTTGTGATCAGGGCTTCATATTCCTTGAGTCGCCCGGGAAAGATTCTGATAAACTCATCGACCGGCTCTTTCCAACCCTCTGGGAGGTCAGCCGCCAACCCTCCGATGCGGAACCAGGAGGGGTGGAGTCTCCCGCCCGTAATGAACTCGATGATATCCATGAGCTTCTCACGTTCCCGGAAAGTGTAGAAAGTGGGGGTCATGGCTCCCACATCATGAGCGTAGGTGCCGAACCAGACAAGGTGATTGTTGATTCGGAAAAACTCGCTGAGCATCACCCGGACGAACTGAGCTCTCTCTGGCACCTTGATTCCAGCGAGAGTCTCGACGGAGTGAAGGTAGGAGAGATTGTTGGCCACACCGCCAAAGTAGTCGACCCGATCCGTGTACGGGATGAACTGATGCCAGGACTGGTGCTCGCCAATCTTCTCAACCCCCCGGTGATGGTACCCGATGTCGAGGTTGATATCGACAATCCTCTCACCCTCGAGAGAGACGATGAACCGCATCAGGCCGTGGGTCCCCACATGCTGGGGTCCTACATTTAAGATGAGAAGCTCCTCATGGTCCTCCTTTCTCTTGACGAAAGCTCCTGCATCGAGAGGCTGGTGCTTCAGGGCAGATTCAAGCGTGTAAGGGGGCATGTCGGTTGCACGGCCGGGATGGCTCTTACGAAGCGGATGGCCTTCCCAATCATGAGGCGTAATGAGCCGTCGCAAACCAGGGTGGCCTTCAAATCGAATTCCGAACATCTCATAGGTTTCCCGCTCATACCAGTTTGCGGAGGGCCAGAGGTCGGTGACGGTTTTTATCACAGGATCCCTCCCCTCTAACCCCGCCTTCAGCCGTAGGCGAGAGGGAGGATCAAAGGAGAGAAGGTGATAGACCAGTGTGTAGTCAGGATAAGAGTTCCGGATAGGACGGTTCCGTTCGTCTTCTGAAATCCCCTGGGCCACGGTCCCAGGGTAAGCCACGTAAGGTTTCGGGCCCTGCCTTGCTGACTCATCGATGGCAGTCAGATCGTCAAGCCGAAGGTATTTCGGTGTTGCCTCTGCCTTCAGAAACCTGAGGACATCTCTGATACGGTCCTTTGCCACATGAAAAGTCAACATATCCGAAGTTTCCGGCGTCTGCCAAAGGGCCTCTCCAAATTTCTTTTCGAGGACCTGTGCAAGGGACTTGTCCGCTTCATTCAATTCGATTCTGTTTGGCGGAGGAGCCCACATCAGGTCTGAACGGCTGTCCCAGAATTTGGGGGGGGTGACAGAGGTTCCCCGGATGGGAATTCCTTCCATTCCTGGACCACGGGTGTCCCTGGATTTGGTTTCTCCATCTACCAGAATCGGACTCGTTGTTCCCTGAATACCGCCACCCCGACGTAAAACAGACCGGGCCGGTCTTTCTTCTGAAACGATCTTCTTCTGGAGAATCGTTAATGCGTGCTCGACAGCTTCAGGTCTCGGAGGGCAGCCTGTGACATAGACATCTACCGGTACAAACTGATTCAAACCCTGGACGACGCTATAAACGTCGTACATCCCGCCACAGTTGCAGCACGAACCCATGGAGATGACCCATTTCGGTTCGGCCATCTGTTCGTAGAGCCTCAGAATGATGGGGGCGATTTTCTTGAAGACCGTTCCGGCAACGATCATAAGATCGGCCTGCCGAGGAGAGCCCCGCAGGACCTCGGCTCCAAAGCGTGCCAGATCGAACCGGGGGGTGAAAACGGCCGCCATCTCGATGAAGCAGCACGATGTCCCGAAGAAAAGAGGCCAGAGGCTGTACTGACGGCTCCAGTTAATCAGATCGTCAAGCTTGGTCAGGATGATGTTCCCCGGGTAACCGGGTTTTCCCGTGGCTTCGGTCCCCACTCCAGGCCCCCCTTCTTCCAGATGTAAAACAGACTGACGAGCAGGATGAACATGAAGAAAGAGATCTGCAGCCAGCCCAGCCATCCCAGGCGGTCGAAGGCAATCGCCCAGGAAAAGATGAAGGCAGCCTCCACGTCAAAGATGAGAAAGAAGGCGGCAATGAGATAAAAGGCGACAGGGTAGTGAAATCGGGCTGTGCCGGTCGGGATGATGCCGCATTCGTAAGGCCTCAACTTTTCGGGATTGGGTTTTTTCTCGCCGAGCCGGCTCGACACAAAAAGGATACAGATCACAAGGGCCAGGGCCATGAAGGTGAAAAGACCCAAAGCCAGAACCCCGGGTTCCCAGGGCGATAGGGATTCCGTACTCAGCATCGGTTCCATCACTTCTCTCCGCTCGATTCGCCCCCCAAATCAGTTATTCTAATGAAATCGTAAAAAGCCGAAAAAGGCTGATGATCGTGATTCCGGGCCTGTATCAAGTACAGGGTAAACTCCAGCCGGAATCCAGTAGTGTCAGATCATTATAAAAACAGTGGACACTGGTTTTCACCGGTGAGACGACTTTTTACGAAACCATTATTCTATCTCTAATAAGATTTTACGGAAAGGTCAATAGAAATTATAACCAAAGGATGGGAACTGTGAATAGGGTCAATCATGTATTTCTTGAGGAGAAAGACTGTATTTTGCTTGCCAGAGCCATTCTGGAATGTTAAATTAAATAGTGGTTAGGGGAAAAAATGATTGCCTTCGATCTTATCTGTGCCAAGGGCCATATCTTTGAGTGTTGGTTCAAGAATTCTGCTTCTTTCGAAGAGCAGAAGGAAGCAGGCATTATCAATTGCCCAATCTGCAATGATACTCAGGTGGGAAAGATCCTTTCTCCTTTTTCCGTCAAAAAGGATGGGGGAGGAAAGAAGGCTGAAGTTGATCCGAACCAGGTCCTCCAGTCGATTCAAGACTTTGTGGACAAACATTTCGAGGATGTGGGAGTCGACTTTACTAAAGAGGCCCTCAAGATTCACTATGGAGAGTCCAAGAAGAGAAATATCAAGGGGACCGCTACCTCGGATGAAGAAACCCTCCTCAAAAAAGAAGGCGTTCAATTTTTAAAAATTCCAATCGTTAAACGGCTGCTGAATTAAGAAAAACGTTATAAGCTTCTCATTCCGGCACCATTTTCCAACGGGGGTGCTGCCCGGTAGTTGATGCGGGGGAATCGGATGTAAATCCAAAGCACGAAATTCGAAACCATCTCAAATGACCAAAATCTGAATCTTCCAAACAAAGAGTTTAGAGATTTTGAATTTTGAAGATTCGAATTTGTTTCGGATTTCGATATTCGGATTTCGGATTTTTAGGCTACGCCGGGTCTTAGGGTTTCAGAGCAAGATTGACTTCTTGAAATTTTTCGTTCGTAAAAAGCAAGACCCGGACCGAGCCACCTGTCTTGACCGTATCCAGAGCCTCTTCAAACTCTTGGACCGTTCCAATCTCTTTCAGATTAATTTTGGTTATGATATCTCCCGGCTTAATTCCAGAGACCGCGGAGATACTACCTGGGACCACTTCTGAGACCAGGACGCCTTTGCCTCCTTTGAAATTAAAATGGGATGCCAAGGATGGGGTGAGGGGTTGGGCTCTCATCCCGTATCTCTCTCCTGAGACCCTTATGGAAAGAGCAACCCCCTGTTCGTCGAGAATGCGGGCCAGGACAAAAATGGGGGCTTTCGATTTTAAAGCGAGAACGATTGCATCACTTGGCCGTGCATCCATTTGGATAACCTTATGGGTTAATTTAAGAAAAAGAGAGGCATAGTAAGTATTCTCTTTCAGTTCGACAATCTTTATCTCTTCGACCTTAGCCTGGATCTGGCCTAAAATTGAATGGAGGAGGTCATGGGTCATTGGCCGTTTAGAGGAGACATTTTTTAATTCCCTTTCGATCGCACTTGCCTCCAGAATGCCGATCCAGATGGGAAGGGCTCTTTTCCCTTCTTTGTCGGCCAGGATAACTACCGGGCTCTGTCCCGTGGCATCGAGGCTTACTCCTTTCACCTCCATTTCAATGAAGGCGGGAGGAGCTTCTTTGCAAATGGAGACAAAAGCCAGAGAAAAGAGGATAACTCCCGCGAGAATAATTTTAAGATACCTTTTCATGGATGCTCCTCGTGTTCTTGTTGGGCTGCTCTCCTCTGAAGGCCCCTTTTTCTCAGGATTGCCATCAGGCCAATGATGATCTTTTGTCCGTCCCTTTTCGTTAAGGGGGCTGGCCTCTTAATGATACGTTGGGAAAAGGCATGGTAATGCTGTTCTTCCCAGTTTAGTTTTTCCAGGAGATAAGTGATAAAGTTCTGTTGGCTCTGAGAAATCGAC
>DATIGG010000567.1:0-4849 GCA_035454825.1 Thermodesulfobacteriota bacterium
ACCGTTACAGACTCTCTCTGGATATTCTTATTTGTTATTATCTGATCTATCGGAAGACAGTCCATTGTTTGGGGAAATTCAAAGGATCAAAGGAATGGTTGATCAATTAGGGCAGATAACGAAGAAAATCATGCATATCACCAAATATGAGACCAAGGAATACGTCGAGGGATTCAATATTATTGATATCGATAAGGCTTCTTCATTTGAAATTAATCAAGAGAAAAGTCCACGACAAAAAGGTTCTGGTGATGTAAGAGGAGCAGGAAGGTTTTAAGTTAGTTTTCCGGATGGCGATTGTATAGTGTTAAGGAAAGATGCTACCCCTTGATTTCGAGCCGTGCCTTCCCCTCCCTTCTTTTCCTGAGTCTCCAGTTTCACCCTCAACTCACAAAGAGCCTTCTCTTGTTCCGGGAGTATAGAGATCAGGATAGCCTTGTCCTCTTTTTTCGGCATCGAAAACCATTCATAATAAAATTAGAAGAGGTGATTTAATGAAGATTAAAGACGAAGTCGAAAAAATAATCTTTGACGTGAGCGATGACATCCCTGATGAGGCTGCTTGCGAAGTCGTCAGAAATCTCAAATCCCGTGGAATGCTGCCCGACGCAGCAGAGTTCCCCAGGGAGTTTCTGGATGATGTCGAGCGACAGGTGTGTGAGTGAGGTATTGGGCAGGATGCTGGAAGTGTCGCAAGGTAGTCTACTGCAATTTGAGGACTGTCAACCTGTTGACCATTTTTTTTCAAAGTCCTCTGAAACTTCCTCCGTTCCTGAATTTCCTGTTCCAGGATCTGAGTCTGTTCCCGTAAACTCCCTTTTCACCCTTGATTTGATGAATTGGTGTGGGGTATTTCCCATTGTCACGGCCACGGAAGGAACCAGAATTAGGCAAAGATTAAAGGAAATAGGGCCAGATTTTGGTGAATCTGAAGAAGAGGAACTGATTCTCTATCCTTTTGTTGTGGAGCATCTTGAGAAGGCGGGCCTGAAGCAGTTTTTGAGTCTCAACACTGAATGAAACACAGGGAGGGAAGCCATGTTCAAAAGAATTGATCATGTCGAGATTGTTCCAAGTCACTTTGAAAAGACGATTGAATTTTACATGCACATCTTGAACTTTAAGTTGAAGGAGAGGCGAAAGGTCGCAATGTCTCCTTTGGAAGAGATCGTCTATTTAGAACTCAACGGGACAGTTGTTGAATTGATGTCCGTTCAAAATGCTGCCCCTTTGTCGGAAGAGCCGTGGCGGGTCGGATACCATATGATTGCCCTTGAAGTAGAGGATATGGATAGGGCCATCGGCTATCTTAGGAGTAAAGGGGTTGAAATATCCTGGGGGCCCGTCACATTAGGAAACTCAAAGAGGGCTGAAATAAAAGATCCGAATGGTCTATCCATCGAATTACGCCAGTGGTAGGCTTTGCTTTCAATGCCCATTTTATGTGGTTAAAGGGTTACTTCTTAGCCTAATATTGCCCCAACGATTGCCTCCTCCACTTTCCGACTCGGCTTCCACTTGAACTCGTGTTCATACCGTCTCTTCGCAAAACGATGCTGAGCATCTATGACCTTTTTTGGATATTCCTCATCGGGTATAGAAGGTAAGAGTTCCATACCAAGACGCATCCCTCTCTCCCAATCCTTCTTGTTAATCTGTCCTTTAGCATCGAAATGAAGCAAAAAGTAATCGATATTCCTAATGGCCAATACTTGTCTTCCTGACACCTCCACAAATGCCATGGCACAACGCACACGTTTCCCAGCATATTGGGGTAGACTTTCTCTCCGGTCGAAAGGGAGTAACCGATGTAATCGAGCCATCGAAATCCGTTGAAGAGAATCGTTATCATCGGCAGGGAAAACTCGACACCCTATTCCCATCGCTAGTTCTTCTTTCTAATAGAATTTCAATTTCTTTGGAAGCCAAAACCACTCTGATTATGCATCGAGCTATTCCTTCAAAGGCAAAAGTATCCCTTTATCTACGATTAAATGACCGTCGATTTCGACCGTAGGATTGAGGATTACGCCGTCCAGATGCACATTGCTTTGTAATTTCCCTCCTATGGTATGGTTGTCTCCCACCGCTACGTGCACGCAACCCCGTAGTATCTTATCCTCAGCCATGTTACCCTTCATCCTCGATTTCGGATTCGTGCCTATCGCAAATTCCGCAATATTCAATGCATTTTCATCAACCGAAAGTAGCATTCTTAATTCTTGGGCCTCCCTCCCTCCTTGAATTGAAATTACTTTCCCATCCACCACTTCGAGTTGTATGGGTTGGCTCAGAAAGCCAATCCCATCCATGGAGAAATCAATCAATATTCTTCCTTGCGTTTTTCCTTCTAAAGGAGCTATAGCCGCTTCCCCGCTTGGAAGGGATGTGAATGTTCCAGGTTCAGTGGCGATACCGCCAAGAGCTAAGCCTTTTCTGCCTTCGACCATAAATGTCGCATCCGTACCTGAATCTGTAAATAACCTTATCTTTTTAGATTGGCCCAGCCTTGCTGCCAACTTGTTGCTCGTGGCAGACACCTCATCATAATCTGCAAGCATTGCCCCGTGAATCATTGAATCCTCAGTAATGCCACGAAGAATAATCGTGCGTGCACCCCGTTTGCTGGCGTCGAGTCTCGCTTTCGTATGGGTTATGGCATATGTTGTCGGAGCCAGGATAACGTCTGCTCCTAACATTGCCGATGCAACGACTGGGGGAGGCTCATTGCCATGCATCTCCCGAGGGGTCATGATGGTGAGGACTGTTTCTGCCCCTGCGGCATAAGAAGCCTCCGCAAGAACCTTTGCGATTGAGAATGTATTTGTGTCACAAACGATACAGACATTTTCTCCCTGCTTGATCCGAACTGACTTATTAACAATCATTTGGGCTGTCTTCATCATCAATATCGATTTCATAGGGTCGTTCCCTCCTTTTCCAAATTGCTGATCCTTACCCCAATAAGTCGGACTTTCTTTTTGAGTTCCAATCTGCCGAGGCAATCGAATGCTGCCCTTCGGATTTCTCCCTCGGAATCTGTGAATTGATCAAGGGTTTTCGCCCTTGTATGGGTCTTAAAATCCATAAACCTCACTTTGACGGTTACGGTTCGACCCCGATAGCCTTCCTCCTTCAGAGAGGCGACAACGTTTTGGACCAGTTCTACCAGGTTTTTTGCGATCAACTGCCAGTTGTCTAAATCCTTTTGAAAGGTAGTCTCCTGGCTGATCGATTTTGGTTCCCAGTGGGTTACCAGCTCACTTTCATCAATGCCCCTTGAAGCTTCGTAGAGATAGCTTCCATAGGATTGACCGAATTCCTCAATCAATCTCTCCAAGGGCAATGCAACAAGCTCTCCTATCGTTTTGATCCCCATCTTCTCCTTGAGATAAGCCTCCGTCTTTGGCCCCACTCCCCAAAGCTTTCTCGCAGGCAACGGCCAAATCCGTTTCTCCATATCCTCCTCCGTGATGATCGTCAGGCCATCAGGTTTGTCCAGATCGGAGGCAATCTTTGCGAGAAGCTTATTGGGTGCTATACCGATCGAGCAGTTAAGGTCGGTCTCCTCCTTGATTCTTTTCTTGATCTCCTTTGCGATCTCCTCGGAAGATTTGTCAATGAATGAGATGTCGAGAAAAGCCTCATCAATCCCAACATCCTCAATCGTCGGGGTAAACTCTCCGAGGACGGCCTTAAACTTCGTGGAGACTCTTGAATATTCTTGGTAGTCAACGGGAAGAAAAATAGCATTGGGGCAAAGCTTGTGGGCCGTCATCAGCGGCATTGCTGAATGGATTCCGAACTTTCGTGCTTCATAGGAGGCCGTTGAGACAACTCCCCTCTTTGTCGGGTCACCGCCTCCTCCAATAACCACGGGTTTCCCAAGCAGTTCAGGATGTCTTTTTTGTTCAACGGACGAAAAAAAGGCATCCATGTCGATGTGAAGGATTCGTCTCATCTGACCCATTTTAACACAGCACCGTGACCTTTCGTATCCTTTCAAAGAGATCCTAAAAGTGTAACCTCCCCTCCATTAGAACTGGGTTAAAGTTTTTTAATCTCATCTGATCCAGACCACGGATTATCTGTCCTCCTTTTTCCCGCAAAAGGCAAGCTTTCAAAATTTTATTGATTTTCTTCCCTAAACTGGTAAACTCTTATCAAGGCGGAGAACCCTTGAACAATAGCCATTAACCCGTGAGGGAGGCACGCCGACGACCTTCAAATGTGTCTTGATGACGCAAGGAGCGAATATGATTCCTGCCTCGCTGAATGCGGGGATTTAACGCAAACTTGACCACAATTCTATTTGGTTCCCATGGAGAACAATTCATCCATGACCTCTCTTTTAACGGTGAGTTGAAATCGGCTTGGACAAGTTCATTGGAATAAGCACCCTGAAGGGGTTTCATGCTGAAGGTCTTCACCAAAGAAGGCGACGAGAACAAATAAGCATTTGCGAGGTCAGGTGCATTGGCGTGAGAAGGGTTAAGATTCTATCTATTTTATTCAGCATCTTTTTGATAAGTTGCGCTGTTCCCGTTCGGTCCTCTAAACCTCAGGCAGAACAAATCGGCTTCAGGGATATCAAGTGGGGAACCGAGATATCCACCTTGACAGACATGGAGAGAGTTAGAGAAGAAACCTCCAATAGCGATTTAGTCTGGTATACAAGAAGGGGAGATACGTTGGCAATAGGGAAGGCAAAACTTAAAAACATATTCTATGCATTTTGGATGGGAAACTTTGAGAGTGTGTGGATCGATTTTGAAGGAGATGAAAACTTTGAGGTTCTTAAGAAAGAGTTATTTGAGCGATTCGGAGAAGTCCGTGAATCTGTGAAAGA
>DATIGG010000568.1:0-2764 GCA_035454825.1 Thermodesulfobacteriota bacterium
CAGAACTACGAATACGATCTTCTCAGCCCGCAGAAGCTTCTCGAAAAGTTTGTGGGTCAAAAGGTTCAACTTGCGACGGTCAACCCCGAAACAAAAAAGGAGGAAATGGTGGAAGCGACCCTCCTCTCCACTCAGGGTGGAAATATTTTCGAGATTGGAGACAAGATCCACATTGGCCATTATGGACGGGTCCTGCTTTCAAAAATTCCTGAAAATCTCATCCCTCAACCCACATTGGTCTGGACGTTAGAGAACAAACTTTCAAAACCTCAAAAGTTGGAAGCTTCTTACCTCACCTCCGGAATCAACTGGAAGGCCGATTATGTGGCGGTTTTGAACAAATTGGACACGATGAGCGATTTGACCGGTTGGGTGACGATTGACAACCGGAGCGGTGCCACTTACCAGAATGCACTGCTCAAATTGGTAGCGGGGGATATCAACCGGGTTCAGGGTGAAATGAGAATGGATTACGCAAGACCAATGGCTGCGGCGAAAGAGGCAAGCCAACAATTCAAAGAGGAGTCTTTCTTCGAATATCATCTCTACACTCTGGATCGAAGGACCACCGTTAAAGACAACCAGACCAAACAGATGACCCTTCTCGATGCCAATCAAGTTCCTGTCAAGAAACTTCTTATCTTTCCGGGCTACCCACAATACTATTATTATCAGATGAATCAGGGATCTCAAAAACAAAAGATCGGAGTCTTTCTCGAACTGGAGAATACCAAAAAAAGTAATCTTGGAATTCCTCTTCCTAAAGGAACGATCCGGGTTTATAAAGAAGATAAGGACGGAAGCCTCCAGTTTGTCGGGGAAGATCGAATCGACCATACTCCAAAGGATGAGAAGTTTAAGATTAAAATCGGTGAGGCCTTCGATGTCGTTGGAGAGAGGGTTCAGACCGATTACAAACGCCTTGGCTCCAATCTCTTCGAGGTGGCCTTCGAGGTGAGTTTAAGGAATCACAAGAAGGAAGACATTAAGGTTTTAGTGGAAGAACCGATTCCTGGTGACTGGGAGATGCTTTCGAAAACTCATTCTTATGAAAAACTCAGCGCCCATTTGATTCGATTCGAAGTACGCGTAGCTAAAGACAAGGAGGAAAAGGTCAAGTATAGAATCCGTTTCCGTTATTGATTTCACCCCTACTCTCACCCTGTGGAGTAATAGAGTAACGGAACATACTCCACAGGGCAAGCCCTCCCCCATTCAAGGGGGAGGGAAAAAGAGGGAAAAAACTCAGTGCCCATTTAATCTGTTTCGATGTCCCTGTTGTCAAAGATAAAGAAACGAAAGTGGAATATAGAATTCGGTTCCAAAACGTTCTTGAACAAGCCTTCCATATTTAGAAGCCGCTCATCTCCATTCGGATCAGGCTGTCCGCAATCTCATCCTTGAAAATATCGAGCACCCGGTTTCTCACGGCAAAAAATTCTTCACTCTCCGTCATCTCCAGTTTCCGCGGCCTCGGAAGGTCTACCTCAATCACATCCATCACCCTGGCAGGCCTTTTGCTCAACACGACGACTTTGTCCGCGAGATAAACCGCTTCATTAATATCGTGAGAGATGAAGAGGGTAGTCGCCTTGGTTTTTGCCCAGATATCGAGCACCTTGTCATGCATATAGAGGGTTGTTTGGAAATCGAGGGAGCTGAAGGGTTCGTCCATCAAGAGAACATCGGGCTCATAGAGGAGACTTCTGAGAATGCAAAGGAGTTGCTGCTGCCCCCCGCTCAATTGATAAGGATAGGCATCATCCTGAACCTTAAAGTCGAGGTTAAAAAGAAACTGCTCAACCCGCTTCTTCCTTTCCTTTCTTGGAACCTTGTTCAACTCCAACGGAACGAGGAGGTTATCAAAGCATGTCCTCCAGGGATAGAGGGATTCGCGATAATTTTGGAAGATGTAGCCGATCTTTGCTTCGTAAGAGGGTTTCCCTCCGATGGATATTTTCCCATACTCCCGATCCTCTAAACCAGCGATGATCCTAAAAATGGTAGTCTTCCCACATCCATTGGGCCCTACCAAGGTGACAAATTCCCCCGCCTTACAAGAAAAATTGACGTTATCCAGGACCCGAAGGCTTCCTTGAAATCCCTTATCCTTAACCGATGTACTCGAAAAGGTCTTGGTCAGACCCTCTACCTTTAAATAGTCTTTTCCACTTGGCCGTTTCATTCTATTCCTGGTAAAAAAGTTTGCTCGTATCTACGTGCTTCTGAAATAGGCCTTCCTTTCTGAGAAGCTCGAAGTAAGGTTGGCCCCACGTTTTGTCATATTCTTCAACCTTAGTCCAATATTCAAAGGGAATTTTCATGGCAAAAGGTTCTGGCAAGTTTGTATATTTGGGAAGGAATTTTCTTGCCTCTGTTTCATTTGAATAAATAAAATCCACCGCCTTATAATAAGCGGCCTTCACCTTCTTGGCCACCAGAGGCTTCTCCTTTAAAAATTTTGAATTGAAGGAAAAGGGTGCACCCGGGATGCCGGTCTTAAGGTTGAGCAAGAGGAGAGGGCTCTTCACCAAACGCCGGCCTACTCCTTTGGCCTCACCAATCATCCCAAAGGGTTCTGGGGCAAAGTAAGCATCGATCTGGCCTGCTGCCAGGGCTTGAACAATATTCCCAGGTGGGACTTCAATGAAGGTGATTTCCTTATCCGGATCAAAAGAATTCCTCAATACGGCCTTTGCTAAGGCGATCGAAGCGATTCCCGGAAAGGTCCCCATCCGCTTCCCCTTTAGATCCGTTATCCCCT
>DATIGG010000569.1:0-10829 GCA_035454825.1 Thermodesulfobacteriota bacterium
TGGACCGAGCCCGGGTTACATTCCAGGAATTCTTGCGTGACTCGAATTACAGTTGGTTCCGCGATAACCTGGATCATGCCAAGGGCGTTCTGATCTTTCCACAGGTCCTGAAAGGGGGCTTTATATTTGGCGGCTCCGGAGGAACCGGTGTCTTTATGGTGAGGGATGAAAGAACAGGCAATTGGAGTGACCCTGCCTTCTACACAATTGGCTCGGTGACCTTCGGTCTGCAGATCGGCGGTGAATCGGCACAAGTGGTCATGTTGGCAATGACTCAGAAGGCTCTCGATTCCCTGCTTTCATCCTCTTTCAAACTTGGAGGAGATGTTTCGATTGCATTGGGCCCGGTTGGAGGTGGCGCCAAGGCGAGTGCGGACCTCCCGAGCGTAACCGGTGATTTCGTTTCCTTTGCGAAGTCTAAAGGTCTCTATGCAGGGCTGAACCTTGAAGGCGCTGTCGTTGCGGTAAGAGACAGTCTGAACAGAGCCTATTACGGTAAGGATGTGAGACCGGCGGACATTATTGTGGCGAAGGATGTCAGCAGTCACATCTCAGTTGAGCTCCGGAACTCCCTGAAGTGTAAATGTTAAGGGGGGGGGCTGGATAGACTCCGCTCGCATCTTGATTTCAGGTAACGAACAACCCATGGCAGGACGAATGTCCTGCCTTTATTTTCTGGCTTCAAGGAATACTCTCTTGACCCGTTTTGAGGCAAGGATGTTGGATGTAAATGGACAGAACTAACCCAGGTGGAATTGGAATCCCGCCAGGAAGGAGGGACCTTGAAGCGCCAGGAACAGGATCAAAGGATTTTTGAAAAACTGACGAGACTTCTGGATAAGAAGGAAGCTCTGCCAACATTTCCTAGTCAACTTGTGCTTTGGATTGGCCAATTCTTTGTGGGAACTCCCTACAAGGTAGGTACACTCGAAACGAAGGGGGCCGAGCATCTTGTGGTCAATTTGAGGGAGCTTGACTGTATCACCTTCGTTGAAACCGTCGTTGCTCTGGCATGGCATGCGAGGTTCCGGGAAAAATCTTTTGAAGAGTTCCAGAGGTTACTCCGAAAGATACGTTACAGACAGGGGCGACTGCAGGGCTACTCCTCACGGCTTCATTATGTTTCAGACTGGATTCATGATAACCAGAAGAAGGGATTCGTCAGGGATGTCACAGCCGAGATCGGAGGTAGGCCTTTTAGGAAGACCATAAACTTCATGACGACAAATCCGGACCTCTATCCACCGCTGAGAAATGCGGCAAACCTCCGGAGAATGAAGTCTATTGAAAGGACGATCAGCAAGAGATCTCATTTTTTCATTCCAAAGAAGGCCTTGAAGCGTTCGGAGGATCGGATTCGTGATGGCGATTTGATCGGCATCACGACAAGCACAGAAGGCCTTGATGTTCAGCACGTAGGGATTGCAGCGAGACTGAAGAATCGAATCCATCTGCTTCACGCCTCCAGCAAAGAGGGTAAGGTTGCCGTGTCAAAGGACACACTCTATCGCTACCTAATGAAGAATCGGGCCCGCTCTGGGATTATGGTCGTGAGAATTAACCCGTCTTTGATCTGCTCCCCTTTGGAGACCGTGCTTTGATTCGCCTTACGCCCTTCGATACGCTCAGGGCGAACGCGGCTAAGTAATTGCGATCCAAAGCACCTACGTTAGTTCGTGGGGGAAAAGAATCTGCTTTCAGCTCTTGCTTATTTCATTGAATTCGGTAGGTCTTCAAGAACTGCTGAGGAGTTAATATCTTGATCCCCATATATTCTTTTATCGCTTTTAATGCCTTGTCACCAGTAATAATGACTTCTGCCTTTAAGGCTATTGCACACTCTACAAACTTGTCGTCATCAGGGTCATCTTTAATCACCTTTATCTTCGGCGTCTTTGTCGTAAAAATAATATTGATCCCTTTGGCAAAAAGCGAAAGAAGCTCTTCAATTTCTCTTTCATCTCCTAAGCCGATTCTCTGCAGAACGTCAACATATTCATCAAGAATATTTTTGGACAGGCAAAGGCTTATCTCGCCTTTTTTCCAGAGATCGATGATCTTCCGCGGGTTTCCTCCAAAAAAGGACGAGACAAAGATATTGGTGTCGACAACGACTCTCATCCCCGGCTCTTTCTTGCCTCCTTAATCGCCCTGCCGACATTCCTTTGCTGTACTCCCTTGGATTTCAGCTTTCCGCCGATTCTATCCCACAGGTCATCAATATAGGTGCCGATGTCCCTCTCTCTGATATAGTTCTCTATCAGTTCCCTCACTATCTGGCTTGTTGTCTTGCCTTCCACCCTCGCAAGTTTACTAATCCTATTCTTGGTCTCAGGATCCATCCTGATAATCATCTGAGTTGTCATAGCCTATCCTCCAACAATGTATATCATGTATATATCATATAGCAATCATAAACAACTGTCAATGGTTAAGAAATCTTGTGTTTAAGAAATCTCGGATGAGCGACATTCATTGTACAACACTCGTACCGGTTTGGCGGCGTGAAAGCGTTCAATAGAGGACTCTTCTGGCGCAATCTGCCAAATGCTGCACTGGTGAGAGAACGACCAGACTACAGGGCGCTGATGGCCTTTTCTACGATCTCCGATTCCAGCGAAACCTCACGATAAATGCCCTCCACGGTGGCAGCATCCAGCCGCTCGAAATCTTTTGCCACCGGGGTGATCAAGAAGCCGCCCATATCGATCGCTCCAGGACTGATGACCATCCTGGCACCCCCCTCCTTGAAAAAGGCGTCCGGACGGTGTTTCCGGCGGGGAAAGATAACAAGACGCCATTTCTTCCCATCGCAGAAGCCCGCCATGTTGATCATGGGTTCAGCGTCCCTGAGGAGAACCTTTCTCAAGGCATTGAGAAAACGCTGGAAGACATCCGCCATGGCTGAGGGGTTGCTTCCCTCCAGCACGACTACTTCACGACCCAACTCAGTCAGTCGATAGAGAAGGACGCCACCAATGGGTTTGGCCAGAGCCTGTCTTTTTTCCTCCCGGATGTTTTTCTCAATCGGCATCTTTCCTGAAAGGGCCACCTGAAAATGGAGATGATCCGGAGCCGAGGCCCCACATTTCGGACCATTGTAGAGAACGGTCCAGCGTGGACCCAAATCAGTCATAAGGTGGAGAAAGGTGTCGATGTGTTCATCCGCCGCCTGGCGGCGATGATCCACATGAGAAATGGTGAAATGCGAAGGAAGTATGGGCATGGGATTGCAGAGGATGAGGTACTCGCCTCGATAGAAGATTCCCTTCTGAGCTTCAGGGAGATGATCCAGGCAGAGGAAGCAGGGGTGTTCATTTTTCTCCCTTTCACCCACCGGGGCTGTGCTACTTTTCATTCTCCCCGGGTTGTACTGGAGGCGAATAGAAAATCCTCTGCAATCAATATCCCGCTCCCTGATATCCTTGAATGACTCGCAACCCTGCCGAAGCTCCTCCCAGGTCTTTTGCTGTTCCGATAGAAGTTCGAAGCAGAGTCCGGGAAGACTCTTTGAACCTTCTCCTCCCTCGAAGGTTGCCTGGGTTTTCTGGCGAAGTAAAGGTTCTCTCCCCAATTTCTTGAAACCGATGATGTGGCTAACCGTGGTATGGGTCACGGTGAAAGGTTCTTCTTGAACAAATAGAAAGCCGATCTCCCTGTAAAGGGCGAGGGCCCTTCTGTTCTTGACCATTGCCCCGATCCAGAGTTCGTTGAGGCCCTTTCCAGCAGCACATCTCTCCGCTGTCTCAAGAAGCTGCCTGCCGATGCCCCGGCTCTGAAACTTCGAAAGAACGTGAAGGGAGGGGATATAGAGGCGATTCTCATCCCGATTGAAGACCAGTCTTACATAACCTACGATGTGACTGCCCGTTTCCGCAACAAAACCTTGCACGAAGGGATCATCGAACATGCGGAGGAGGGATGCCTCGGTGTAATGGGTCTCGAAGTAAGACCTGATGTCGCTCTCGGGGATGAAGCCCGAATAGGTGGAGATCCAGGATTGCAAGCTGATCTTGCTGATGGTGGCCAGGTCACCTTTCTGCCAGGGCCGGATCAGAATTTCCATGGGTGATAGTTATCCCTTTCTAAAGGAATAATGGAACAGTGGAATGATGGAATAATGAATTCAGATTCATCCGAGTATTGAGTGGGCAACCTCCCCTTATGTTAAGGGGAGGCGTGGAGGGGTTACTTGTTTCGCAGGTGTGCCCAGAGGGTCTTCTCCGCCTCCGTCTGAATATGCCTCAACTCCCGCCGACGTTACTTTAATGTCGGATTGTTTCGAAGGAATTTCATGGCTCCCTTAACCCCCCTTCATCCCCCCTTAATTTAAGGGGGGAACAGAGGAGAGTTACGATTTCCTTGATTCATCTTCTGTCGTGCGAGAATCTCGTCGGTCCGGATCTTATCCTTGAAGGCATTGTTTCGGTTTGCTTCGTCAACGGTGAGAGCGGCGTCGGTGTTGCCTGACCAGCGTCTGCACAGATAGAGACTTTCATAAATTCTCCCGATCCGGTATTCCCGGCAGATTCGCAGCGCCGCTGCATAATCCTCGCCGTAGCTTACATTGAGAAATCCGATTTTTCGCATAAGGCTGGTGTTGAATGCCCTCGGTGCACCCAGACCATTGATACGCAATGCATTGTTATGACCGTTCTCATCGGTCCATTCGCGGTGGTCGATCAGCCCAGGCGGAATCTCCTGCAACCTCGAATCGACGAGGGTATAGGAACCGATAACCATGGCATAATTGTTTTGACGGAGCATCTCGATCATCTTCTGCAGGGTGCGGGGGCTACTGTAAAGATCGTCCGAATCGAGTTGAACGACATAACGGCCGCAGGCTTCGTGCCGAAGGGCTTCGTTCCAGCACCCACCAATGCCAAGATCATTCCGCTTGGGGACGATGTGCTTCAGCCGAGAATACTGCCTGGCGAGATTGGAAAGGATGACCGTTGTGCCGTCTGTCGAGTGATTGTCCACGACGATGACGTTGAACGGAAAATCCGTTTCCTGGGACAGGGCGCTTCTTACGGCGTCGGCAACTGTTTCTTTCCGGTTCCGTACAGGAATGATGACAGAGGCCTCCACCGGGAAAGGCTCAGGCGTTTGATCAACCTCCTTTAAGTAAGTAGGTGGCAGATAAGCCTTAATCTTCTTCAGGTAATCCGTGAAGACGGTCTCCATTTCCTTCTGGATGGCTTCATTGCGGGGATCGACGTAGGCAAACATTTTTTCACTGCCGGCAGCCTCATCGGTTCCAATCCTGGAATAGAGCGGTTCCTTGAGATGATATATAGAATGGTCGATCGAAACCTTCAGGCGAAGATCGTAGAGACCAGCCGATTTGACGTCAGGTATAATGCCGTATTTTTCCAGGGCCTTGCGGACCGCAGAGACCGAAAAGAGGGTCATGGCGCAGAAATCAAAATCATCTCGGACGCTCCCCAGTTGATAATCATTCAGCGGATGAAGGGTCTTTACACCTTTCCTTTCGTCATAGAAATCGGAATAGACCATGCCTGCTTTCGTCGATTCCGCCGTCTCAAGAATTCTCTCCAGGGCTTCAGACCCGATGGAAAGGTGTCGAGCCCCCATTAAGAGAAGAAGATAATCTGTTTGAATCTCGTCCAGAATCAGGCTGAGTGTCTCGTATGAGGGAAGGGGACCAGCGACAAGAATATGGCACCGGTCCATTTTGGAATGAACCGGCTCCTGGCTCACGATCAGAACCCATTCGACAAGGGTTGACTTCGTCAGGGAAGTCACGGTCTTCTCAAAGAAAGGTCCGGAACTGTAAGGGGCTACCACGGTAAGAGGTTTCATTGGGAAAGATAAAAAAAGACAGATTACGTAACAATCGGCTTCAGCGTGCTTTGTACCATTACCACGAAAGACGTGGTTAGCTCATTTCTTTAACTTCAGAGACTTGACCGCTTTTTCAAAAAGAATGGGCTTCTGTCCTTTCGATTCCTCTTTTGCCTTTCTGAGTTCTCTCAAATCCCCATAATCTTCAAGCATTTCTTGGATTTTTATATAATCTTCCCAGGGCAAAATCGCGAATTCCTTTTCCCATTTTTCTTCAATACCTGCGCTTTCATCCTTTTATCCTCCGAAACGATAAACATCCTTCCTATGCATTATACGATAAATTATAATCCTGTCGCCTTCAACTTCGAATAGTATTCTCCAATTCCCAAACCGGAGCCTATACTCCAATTGCCTTCTGACATTTGACAGAGAGCTCTCGGAGTCTGGGAAGGGATGCCACCTCTGTGGCCGCATAGTGAAGATTGTGAAGTCCGGCAGGGATATGCTCGAGAAAAGTCTTAAGTCCTTTCTTGAGACCCAGAAATCCATAAGCCCCGAGGGCTTGCATGAGGCGCTGTGCCGAAGCCTCCCAGAAAGTGTTCTGGAAGGTGGCCCAATCAAGATTCCGTTTTGTAAGGTAGTAATAAAAGGACAGGAGTTCATCCTGTTCACCGCGGGAAAAAGTGATATAGGGATCGCAGAGGAGCGAGCCAAGATCATAGAAGGGGCTTCCGAAGCGCATTCCCTGGAAGTCGATGAGGAATGGCTCTCCGTCACGGATCAGCACGTTCTGGGATTGGAGATCCCTGTGCAGGAGGCTCCGCCCGGAAGGAGGTATCGCTGCTGCAAGATGCTCTGCCAGAGCCGAAAGCTCCATTTCGAGTTCCCGGTCGAAGGTCGGTTCAAGCTCGATCCCGCAGACATCCCTGACAAAATGATCCCTGAAATAGTCGCGCTCCCAGCGGCAGAGATCAGGACCAAAGCTCTCCATAAGTTTCACCCGGCCTGAAGGGAAGTCTTTTTCGGGGAAAGAATGTAGCCTGTGAACGAGGTTGAGTGTCTTTTGGTAAAGGGCCCGTCGATTTTCCCAAGAGGTTTCTTTGAGAGACCAGAGGTCCGTCTCTCCGAGATCTTCCATGATGATGAGGCAACGGGCCGGATCGTGGCGGATCAGCCGGGGCGCCGGTACATCGATCTCACGGAGAAATGTTGCAATGTCTGCGTAGTATGTGTTCTCTACACGCTTCGGATCGTAATGGACCAGGATGGCCGAGTCCTTGGGGTTCCATTTTAGCCGGAAGAAAGTCCGGTCCGAGCCCCTCCCTTCGAGAGGAAAAAGTTCTATGGAGACGGACTCTGGAAGCCCCAGGGCCTTTCGGCCAAAATCGATTAAGTCATCCATTTTATATTTCGCATGTCAGAACTCGAATTTTGGAATTATCAATCTAAAATCTGCAATCCAAACCCTCATGCCCTAAGGGGCACGCCGAAGCATGAAAATGAGCACCCCCACCCCGCCCCTCCCCCCTCCGAGGGTGAGGGTGGGGGGACATTCTATTTGCGCGTTAAAATCACTAAAGGCTTTGTTTCAGGCCTTCGTAGGCTTCGATGGAGCCGATGTCGTGCCAATTGCCTTCATCTATGATAATTCCCTGGATCGATCCCGGTTTTTCGATGATTCTTTTGGTAAAGACGGGAATAATGGACTCGATTTTTCCAGCTTCAAGGAACTGGAGGATTGATGTTTCGACGGCATAGATGCCGGCAAAGAGGCAGCTTTGGACTCCGGGGTTTCCCAGGGCGTGCCGGAGATCGCAGATCTCACCGCGCTCGTTCATGTTCACGTTCAGAATAGGCCCGGTGCTTCGTAATGCAAGGGTGACCTCTGGCCGCCTTTGTTCATGAGCCTCCAGGAGCCTCTGCAGGGGAAGATCGGTTATCACATCACTGTTGTAACAGAGGATGGCCTCGTCTTCCCCTAAAAGATCTTCGATATTTTTCAGCCCGCCTGCCGTGTCGAGAAGGACCGGTTCATGCCGAAAGAGTATGGGCATACCGCGCCAGCACTTATCAGGAAATTTTTCCGAGTAGACCTCGGAGCAATGATGGGTGTTCACGATGAAGCGATCCACGCCGACTTTCAGGAGATGATCCATCGCGTAGGTGATGATGGGACGTCCGCTGATCTCCAGGAGCGGCTTCGGACACCGCTCTGTCAGAGGTCGAAGCCGCATGCCCAGCCCGGCGCCCAGAATAAAGGCTGTCTTGAACCGTCGTCGTTTCATAGTATTCTCACCGCGGAGGGAAAAATATTAGCCTCTGCGAATTCAGCGTCTCTGCGGTTAAATTTTCTTCTTCCCGAACTCCGGATCAATCTTGACCAGTGCCGTCACGATGAAGCCCGGAATCGTTGCAGCCATGACCCAGAGGAAGTAACTCTGATAGCCCATCTGTTCCTGGAGCCAGCCGCTAAACATGGCCGGCACCATCATACCCAAGGCCATGATCCCCGTGGAGATAGCGTAGTGGACCGTTTTGTACTCCCCCTCTGACACCATGATCATGAACATCGTATACGCCGTAAAGCCAAAGCCGTAACCGAATTGCTCTGCGGCAATGCAGAGGTTGATCAGAAAGAAATTATCAGGCATGGCCTGTGAGAGATAGACAAAGACAAGATCCGGCAGATGCATACCGCAGACCATGATCCAGATACAGAACTTGAGCCCTTTTCTATAGATGGCATACCCGCCGAGAAGCCCTCCCAGCATGAGGGCAATGACCCCTACTGTGCCATAGATGATTCCCACCTCTGATGTGGTGAGTGCCAGTCCCCCCTTTGAACGTGGATCGAGCAGAAAGGGCACGATCATCTTGACAAGCTGGGTTTCCGCCAGCCGGTAAAGCAGAAAGAAAGCAAGAATGGTGATGATCCTTTTCTTTCTGAAGAAGACCCCGAATATGTGGAAAAACTCCCGGGCGAGAGATGCCGAAGGGTTGCGGATTGCCGGACGGTCTTTGGCCGGATGCGGAAGAACAAAAAAATGATAAAGGAAAAGGGCCGCAAGGACGGCAGCCGCCACAAAGAGAGTAATGGACCATGCTGTGGGGATATCATGACCGCTTTCTTCGAGGAAACCAGCAAAGATGACGAGGCCGCCCTTGGTCCCGATCGTGGCGATGCGGTAGAAAGTCGTCCGCACTCCTGCATAGGCAGCCTGGAGGTCTTCCGGGAGCCCAAGCATGTAAAAGCCATCCGCCGCGATGTCGTGGGTAGCTGAGCTGAAGGCCATCAACCAGAAGAAGGCAAGGGTATACTGGAAGAACCTGGAAGCCGGGATGGTAAACGCAATGCAGGCCAGGGAAGCTCCAATGAGGAGCTGCGTCAGAAGAATCCAGTAGCGCTTCGTCCTGAAGAGGTCGACAAAGGGGCTCCAGAGCGGCTTGATGACCCAGGGAAGGTAGAGCCAGCTTGTGTAAAGGGCGATGTCGGTATTTGAAATGCCAAGGCGCTTGTAGAGGATCACCGAAACCGTCACCGCCATGATGTAAGGGATCCCCTCGGCAACATACAAAGAGGGCACCCAGGCCCAGGGATTTCGCATTGGCGGTTTCTGTCTGAGCATACCCTGTTACTACTGGAATATTGGTGGAGTGAAATTTTGGAGTATTATTCCAGTATTCCTTCTTTTAACAGGTTGCTAAAAAAGTGATTTTTTTCAGGGTGCTCAAAAATGTCCAGATGCAAGGCTCCCGAAATCCTGAGGAGCGAGGCGTACTGAGACGTACGCCGCAACGACGAAGGATGAGGGAAACGCAGCAGATGGGCTTTTTTCAGCAGCCTGTTAGTATATCTTTTTGACTTCTACACCCCGGAAATAAAACCTCAGGATCTCATCTGCTGAAAATCCCCGGGTCGCCATGACGACCGCGCCGATCTGACAGAGCCCGACGCCATGCCCCCAACCGGCACCATCGAGGATAAATTGTTCAGCTTCCCCATGAGGATTATATTCCATCGTCACAACGAATGCACTGCTGTAAAGGTGACTCCGGGAGAGCCAGCGCCTTATTTCGAGCTCCTTTCCCACGACCATGTTTCTCTTCGAGCCGACGATTCTTAACCGGGAGATCCGGCCGGAAGGACCGCGGCGAAGGGGCACGATTTCCTTCAGGGTCCCGAAATCAAACCCCGATTTTTCTCGCAGAATCTCTTCCAGTTCCTGCCGGGAATACTTGACCCTCCAGCGGAAAAAACCTTTGGTCTCAAGGTCAAAATCAGGAAGAACCTTTTCAAGGAGATGATTGTCTTTTGTGTTGCAGTAAGCCTCGGGCTCCGAAAGGATCCAGGATGAAGCCTCTTCCTCTGTCTCGACCGGGCGATGCGGTACCGGTGCGTCCGAAATGCTTCCGAGATAGGGAACCCGTTTGTCATCCCAGGCCGTGTCAAAGTTTTCTGTGATCCCGCCGCAGGCCTTTGAATATCGACTATCGCAGATTACATCCTGATAGGTAATCACCCTCCCGCACGTTTCCTGGACAGCTTCTTCGGCCTGTCCGGAGCCCATCCTCGTGATGCCCTGGTAGCGCTGGCAGTGGTCATCACTGCAGACATCGAAGAGGTCGTGGTCCTCCCGGCCGTACCAGCGTATCACCTCTTCTTCGTTTCCGGAGATTCCCACCCCTGGTGTGGACACTTCTGTTCTCTCCTTTCGCCCGAGGGCTGCCAGAAGCCAGCTCCGCGATAGGATGGCATGGGCCTTCAGAAATTCGGTTGGAGCAGAACTACCCATCTCCGAAGAGATCACACTTTTCAGATAATCTTCCAGAGCAATTTCATTAATGGCGGTGATCGTTCCATCCTCGCGCGGACGCAGAATCAAATCCCCGTGAAAGGTCTGGTCCTCTGTCCTTTCCCAGTGGAAGCGTTTTCCGATAGTCACGCGAAAAAGTCTAAATAACGAATCTTGAATGGCCTTGAGCCTGATCGATGGAGAACGGCAGATTTCGAACTGGGC
>DATIGG010000570.1:0-2053 GCA_035454825.1 Thermodesulfobacteriota bacterium
CATCTCATGATGGGACTCAGTCAGTCCTATCGCATCCTCTTCATCGATCCACCCCTCTCCTTTCTGACCCTTTCCCTCGGGAAAATACGAGGAAAGAAATGGACCTTCCGGAGCTGCTTCCACCGGGTCAATGACCAGTTAATTGTCTATACCCCTCCTGCTTTTCCTCCCTTCAGCCAGAATTTTTCGTGGATCCATCGATGGAACACCCGTTCCTTGGTTTCCCTGATCAAGAGGCTTACCCGTGAGCTTTCTTTCAACAATTATATTCTCGGCATTTCATGGCCCCTCTGGAGCAGTGTCCTTCAAGAATTGAAACCCCGATGGTCTTATTACGATTGTTCGGATGATTACTTGAATTACCCAGGGTTGAGAGCTGATAAGGAAAAGTTGAGGAGATCAGAAGAGGAACTCCTCCGATCTGTGAATCTGGTCTTCTGCTCTTCTCAAAGACTCAGGGAGGCGAAGTCTCTGATCAATCCGAATTGTTTTCTCATTCCAAATGGGGTCGATCTTTCATCCCTGACGGTCGACCAACGAGATAAGGACGTCCCTTTCGATATGAGAGGAATTAGGAAACCGATCATCGGCTATATCGGGACCATTGGTGATTGGCTCGATTTTGATACATTGATCCCTCTAACAAAGACAAGGCCCGATTGGTCCATCGTGATGATTGGCCCTGCCACATCAAAACGCTTCTCTTCGATCAAGGTCGGGATTCCGAATCTCTACTGGCTTGGTGAGAAAGACTACAGCGAGCTTCCCAAGTACCTTAGCCTCTTCGATGTGTGTCTGATTCCCTTTAAAGTGAATGAATTTACCGAAAAGATTTATCCCACAAAGTTTCATCAATATCTCGGAGCGGGAAAAGCTGTGGTTTCATCCTGCCTTCCAGATCTTGAATCTTTCAGTCCATGGGTGATGTTTTATCATCATCTGAAAGAGATGGAGGAAGCGGTTGAAAGGGTGCTCAGGGAAGATTCGGAACAGAAGGCTCTGGAGCGAAGAAAGATTGCAAGTGAAAATACGTGGGACCAGAGGGTGAAGTCGATCATCGGAATATTCAACACGTATTTTGATGAGAAGTAAGACAAACGGCCATACCTGTGTAAAGAAGCACTTCGGTGCGCGGGCACAAAGGCCAACACTATAAGTATTAAAACTTCTTCCGGCTTTTGTGTGGATGCTTTCCCCGTCTTAGGAGTAACCCCCCTCTGTTCCCCCCTTAAATTAAGGGGGGATGAAGGGGGGTTAACATAAGGGGAGGTTACCCACTCAATATCCGGATCAATTGAGATTTATTTGGGATTTGGAATTTGATTATTGGAGTTTGACGCAGTGGATCTTTCCATCATTATCGTTACCTGTAACTCCTCTTCTATTATTGAGACATGCCTTCGTTCCATCATGGAGCGGATGAAAGGGATAGACCATGAGCTTATTATCATAGACAACGCCTCCACCGATGAAACGTGCCGGGTGATCCAGGAGAGATTTCCGGAAGCTGCTCTCATACGGAGTCCAGAGAACATCGGGTTTGCCAGGGCGAATAATCTCGGCCTTCGGAAGGCGAAAGGCGAATTTATCCTTCTCATCAATCCAGATACGTCCTGGAAGAGAGGAGATATTAAGGAGGCCATTCAGTTTTTGCGAAACCACCCCGAAATTGGAGGGCTTGGATGCCGGCTCATCCTTAAGGATGGTTCATGGCAGAAATCTCACGGGAATTTTCCAACGCTTGGTCGGGAGATGAAAGAGACGTTTTGTCTGCCAAGATTTTTCTCAGATACGCCGTGGGCACAGGGGATTTTTGCTTACAAGGAAAGGGAAGGGGAAGGCGCTGTGGATTGGATTTCGTGTACCTTCTTCCTCTGCCCCAGGGAGGTCATTCAAGGTGTCGAAGGTTTTAATGAGCGTTACTTCATGTATTATGAGGATATCGATCTATCCAAAAGGATCCGGGAGAAGGGAAAAGAGATCTACTACTACCCCAAGATCGAGATCATCCACTATCAGAGAATGCCGTCCGTCTATGATTTCGGCGAAAGCC
>DATIGG010000571.1:0-7111 GCA_035454825.1 Thermodesulfobacteriota bacterium
ATATTGAAAAAATCGTCTATATCGAAATTTCTCGCAATCTGATAATTGTCCTTACCCTTGTTCTTTGCGGTTTCAATCTATGGCTCTATTCGAAGAAAAAGAATCTACATTAGCCTTGACCTTAACGTCCCCCTATTTTTCACCCCCACCCTCACCCTCCCCGTCGAAGGGAGGGGGAATAAACGGGGAAATTCCAAATATCTTTAGTTAGTGCCTGTTTATAATTTCAGTTTGTCCGTCATGCCGGACTTGATCCGGCATCCAGAGACCCTTGAAAAGACTGGATTCCGGCTTTCGCCGGAATGACAACTTTTTATGAAAACCGCAATTTATGAACAGACACTAAATAGTGACGACAGGTCGTGGTGAGCCTTCGGCTCGCCGTTCGTCCTGAGCTTGTCGAAGGATGAGCGGCGCTCCCAGGACATGCTTGTCGAACCATGAACGGCACCCTTCGACAGGCTCAGGGTGACCGGATTGGTTGGTCGGTTCTTTTTTACTCTTGTTTTATCATCTCGTCGTATAAGCCCCGCTTATCGATCACTCGTTTGGCCTTAAATTCGGTCCTCTCCATCCGGTCGGGTTCAATCATCTGAACCACTGCACGGAGGCCTCGCCCCTTTAATTCAGCCTCAAGATTCTTTTTTAACTGAGGCACCCTTTGAGCGGCGACTCCTTTGGCATATTCCGCCTGAACGATCATCTCGTCCATCGTCTTTTCCCTGGTAATAATGATGCGATACTCATCGCCAAATCCCTTGATTCCTCTGATCACATCCTCGATGGCGCTCGGATAGACATTCTCCCCCCTGACGATGAACATGTCGTCTGCCCTTCCATAAATACCCTTGGGGAGCCGGGGATAGGTTCGTCCACAAGGACAGGGATCGTCCGTCCACATCGATAGGTCTCCTGCCCAGAAACGGATCATGGGTTGCGATGTTCGCTCCAGATGCGTATAAACAGTAACCCCTTCTTTGCCGTAAGGGACCCTCTTTTTTGTGACGGGATCGACGAGCTCTGCGTAGACGATATCCTGCCATAAATGCATTCCTTTTCGATACGCGCACTCACAGTTAGACATCCAGGGGGCCATTTCCGCTGTCGAACCCGAATCGATACAGATTCCACCATAGGTCTCTTCGATTCTTTTCTTGGTCGAGGGAACGCCAGCTCCCGGCTCTCCTGAGAAGAACAGGATGCGAAAATTACAATCCCTGGCAGGATCGACTCCCCTCTCTTTCGCCCTTTCAGCGAGGTACAGGCTATAGGAAGGTGTTCCATAAAAAACTGTGGGTCTTACCTCTTTCATCCATTCGATCGCCCGATCGGTCTGGCCCGGAACACCGGCCCCGAAGGGAAAGGCCACAGCACCCAGACGTTCAGCCCCGAGCAATGCGCCCCAGCTCCCCCAGTAGAGGCTGAAAAAAGAGGCGATAAAGGCGATATCCTCTTGACGCACTCCAAAACCCCACATGGTCCTGGCATGGGCTTCAGCGATACGTTCCATATCTCCTTTACTGATACCGAAAGCAGTCGGTTTGCCCGTGGTTCCTGATGTTCCCTGGACCCTTGCGAGATCCTGCAGAGAGGTGCACAAATTGGCGCCAAAAGGAGGATGTTCCTTCTGATCCTCACGAATTTCGTCCTTGGTCAAAAAGGGAATCTGCTCAAAATCCGCTAAGGATCGAATAGCCTCCGGTTTTATCCCGGCTAAATCCCATTTTTTCTTATAAAGCAGGGACTTCTCATAGGCATACGTGAGCTGCGCCTGAAGCTTTGGCAGGATCACCCTTCGCTCCCTCTCTTCAGGGTCCATCGTTTCTAAATCCTTAAACCAGAATTTAGAGTCTGGCGAAGGGATATAAGAACGATCATATTGGGGCGGCCACTCTTTCATCATCTCATCATACCTCCTGTAATCCATTTCTCTCTCGCTTCTTAGACACAATCTTTTCAATGGATGACACGATTTCCTCTCTGGTCGCCCCAGGCATAAAAGTGGCGTCATAACCTATTTCACGAAGCTCTTCAGCGTCCGCCGGGGGGAAAACTCCACCCATGACGAAAACGATGCATTCTTTCAGCCCTTCTTTCTTGGCCTCCTCAATCAACTCCCTCCCCAGCGTGAGATGGGCTCCTCCAAGGGAACTGACTCCGATGACATCTACCCCTTCTTGAAGGGCCGTGGAAAGGATCTCCTTGGGAAGAGAATTCCCTATATAAATGATCTCCATGCCTGCATCCATCAACTCTTTGGCTACGGTGAGGAGACCCCGATTATGAACATCTAACCCAAGCTTTGAAAGCAACACCTTCACCTTGCTCGTCATCTCGTATGAGCATCCTCCTTATTCCTACCATCACAATTCACACACTGGACTTCAGACGTTAGACAACAGACTTTTTTGCTACTCCTGTCCGTCAGTCGCAAGTCGAAAGGTGTGAATCGTTTAAAGATTTACCCTTTCCACCTGAGTCCTCGCGTCCTATAACTCCTGATGTCTGAGGTCCATAGTCTTGCTTTCTGGATCACAGCTCCTACCAGAGTGCAGGTGGTTTCCATAGACCAAAGGCCTCTTTAAATACTTTGAATATTTCCCCCTCTGAGCAACCGACTCGGGCGCATTGAAGCGTATAAGGAACAATGTTCCCTCCCTTTCTGCAAGCCCCTTCAAGAGCGGCAAGGGCACTGTTCACCTTCTCGTTATCCCTCCGGTCTCTTAGTTTGGCCAAGCGCGCCTTCTGTTTCTCCTCCACCCCTTCAGGATATCGAAAGACATTGATGGGAGGGATCTCAACAGGCGATTGATAGATATTATAGCCAACTAATTTCAAATCGCCTTTTTCAATCATCCTTCTCTCATTATAGAAGTATTCGGCAATCTTCTTATGGAGCCACCCTTCTTCGATTACCGTGACATATCCGCCTTTCCTCTCAATCTCATCCACCTCATTAAGAATCCTGCTCTCTATCTCATGGGTGAGGGCTTCAACGTAAAAAGAGCCTCCCAGGGGGTCCACCACATCGGTCACCCCGGTCTCTGTCTGGATAATCTGCTGGGTCCGCAATGATAGGAGCGCTGCTTCCTCGGTGGGGACAGAATAGGCCTCGTCATAAGAGTCCACATGTAAAGATTGCACACCTCCCAGCACTGTAGCCAGGGCCTGGTAAGCAGCCCGGATGACATTGTTCAAGGGCTCTTCTCTTCTCAAGGAAACACCAGAAGTTTGCACATGGCATCTCATCCACATGGATCTGGGACTCTTGGCATCAAACCTATACTTCATAATCTTGTACCACAGTCTCCGCACCGCTCTCACTCTGGCAACCTCTTCGAAGAAATCGCTGGCTGGAGACCAAAAGAATGCGACCCTCTCGCCGATCCAGTCGACATCGTGTCCTCTCTGAAGCATCTCTTCGAGAGTGGCCATCGCATTCGCCAGAGCGACGGCCATCTCGGTTATACCCGAGGTTCCAAACTCCCGGAGGTTGTAACCATTATAAGTAACAAAGTTCCAGCGAGGCACGTTCTGCCTGATAAACTCAATGTTGTCACATTGGATCCTGAAGCAATCCTTAGGGGGAATGTATTCCGGGCCGCTACGAATCACTTCTTCCAAGGTGATATCGTTCTGAACACTGCCACGCAGCTGATCCCAAGGGACGCCTCTTCGCTCCGCCATTGCCAGGTACATGGGGAATAAGATGGCTGTATTAGACGGGTAATGGGTCACCAGCGACACAGTGACCTTGTCGAGAGGAATGTCTTTGAATATCAAGTCCATATCCTCCACTGAATCCACAGCGACTCCAGACATGCCGACCTGTCCTTTGGACAACGGGTCATCAGAGTCATACATCTGAATGGTTGGAAGGTCAAAAAGGACGTTGACCCCTGTCGCCCCATGGTCCAGCATGAATTTGATTCTCTGGTTCGTATCCTCCGGTCCTCCAAAGCCGGTAAGCTGACGCATCGTAAATTCTTTTCCACGATACATATTCGCATGGATCCCGCGGGTAAACGGTTTCTGTCCAGAATGACCCAAATCCTCCATATAATCGAGATCAGGGTTGCTAAGGGGTGTATAAAGCATGTCTCTGGGGATATCAGACCCTAAAATGGTTTTAGGAGTGGCCTGCCAATTTTTTCGATCTTCCTCAAGAACGGTCGTCTTCCTCCATTGCTCAAACTCATGACCCAATTTTTTAAGGACATCCGGATGGTAGAGAGGAGTACGTTTCCTGTGGGCTAACTTTGCATGCAGGATTTCCTTAGTGGTTCTCTCTTTCTTCGCCATACAAAATTCACTTTCTCATCTCATCGCCACCCTCTCCCAGCGGGGAGAGGGAAGGGGTGAGGGGGCAAAGCGTTAGAAGAATATCCTCGAATCAAAACATGCGGGAATCCAAGAATTCATCTTGTCAGATGTTATGGGTTATACCTATCTGATGCCGCTTTTGTCAAGATTCTTTCTTGACAGAGAAAGAATTTTAATATTACTTTGTGCAGGAAGAGTTTCAATTTACCTATTCTAAATTGATGAGAGAAACTCCAATGGACATTCAAAAGATATTGATGCAAGCGATCGGCGAGAAAAAGCACCTCCTTTCTGAAGATGTGGGAAAGGCTCTCATCTCCCAATATGGCATGAATGTACCTCCTGGAAAACGGGTGAACCATGCCAATGAGCTTCGGTCTGCAGCAAGAAAATTGGGATATCCGCTGGTTGTGAAGGTGATGGCTCCGGATCTGATTCACAAATCTGATCGAGGAGCTGTGAAAATGGGGATCATAAAGTACTCTGAACTCCGTAGAGCAACTGAAGAGTTATGGACCCTCTTTCCCGGTGTGCCACTGCTTGTAGAAAAGATGGCAACACCCGGCGTTGAGCTGATCTTGGGTCTCACCCATGATCATCATTTTGGTCCCAACTTGATGATCGGTCTCGGAGGGATCTTCACAGAGGTGTTTCAGGATGTGGCCTTTCTGATGCTCCCAGCCAAACGGAATGAAGTTTCCCAGGCACTTACGGGCTTAAAGGGCTTCAAGTTGTTGACAGGGTTTCGCGGGAAGCCGGCTTATGACATCGATCGGATTCTGGATGCGATCATGGGTGTGGCTCAGTTTGGTTTAGATGCAGCAGGGTATTATGAATCGGTTGACATCAACCCTTTTGTGGTCAATGAGGATGGGGTCACAGCCCTGGATGTCAAGGTTCTTCTGCGACCGGAATACGTTCCCTTGACACAGGAGGTATCCTCACGCGCAGAATCCTTAGGTCGTTTTTTTACCCCCCGATCCGTGGCGGTCATTGGAGTCTCCACTGCCACCGGCAAATCGGGAAACGTGGTCATACGAAATATTCTCGCGAATGACTACAAGGGAAAAATTTATTTGGTCAACCCGAAAGGTGGGGAGATCCTGGGCATGCCCGTTCAACCCTCTATCGCCAGTCTACCCGAAGGGATCGATTTAGCAATTGTTGTACTCCCGGCAAAAGAGACCCCGCAGGCTCTTCGGGAGTGTGCTGGAAAAGGCATCAAACAGATCGTCCTCCTGGCAGGAGGGTTTGCAGAGGTGGATGAATATGGAGCCGAGATCCAGCAGGAGATGATCGATATCATCCGCGAGACAGGGATTCGCGTCATAGGCCCCAATACTTCAGGACATACTTCGACCCCTCATCAGTTTACCTCCTCCTTATTTCCCCTTGGGAAGCTCCGGCGTGGGAAGATTTCCTATCTTGCGCAAACGGGTAATTTTGCCACACACACGATGCGATATATTCTCACAGGTGAGCATTTTGGCGTTGCCCGGGTGATTGGCCTTGGAAACAAAATCGATATAGAAGAGAGTGAGGCCCTTAAATACCTGGCAGAGGATTCGGAAACCCATGCGATCATCATGTACCTTGAAAGCATCAAGAAACCAAAACGTTTCCTGGAGATCGCAAGAGAGGTTACCCGCCATAAACCGGTGGTCATGTTGAAGGGAGGGATTACGGAGGCAGGCAAAAAGGCTGCTGTGGCTCATACGGCTGCCATGGCTTCCGAGGATCGTCTTATTGACGGGCTGATCCGTCAGGCGGGTATCGTTCGAGTCAGGAATTACACTCACTTGATCCTTGCGGGAAAGGCCCTTTCGATGATTCCCTTGCCCAAAGGGAATCGGGTCAGCTTTTTGACCCCTTCCGGAGCGATGCTGGTGGTTCTCTCAGATCTTTGCATTAGCCTTGGTCTCGAGGTCCCGGAATTGGAGGAAGAAACACGCCAGAGACTTCAGGAGATCAGTCCTCCTTATATCCGGATGCGAAATCCGGTGGATATCTGGGCCGCCGCCTCTGTGAAGGGCGTGGAATATGGGTATGGAGAGGGTATGGAGGCAGTGCTTAAAGACCCGAATATCGATGCCGTGGTTCCGGTCCTCATGCTCACAAGAGAAACAGGCATTCCATCGTACAACTTTATCTTGGAGCTGGCAAAGAAGTATCCGGAAAAGCCTATCCTTGTCACCTTTAGCGCAGACAAGCAGTACATGGATGAGTTTAAGGAATTGCTTGAACCTCGAGGGGTTCCAACTTTTCCGGAGATTGAACAGCCCTTTGAGGTTCTATCGATTCTTTATCGTTGCAAGAAAGCGATGAATAGAGCCTGGTAAAGGGAGGATATTATGGCCGATAAAGTGATCATCAGTTGCGCGGTGACAGGATCCATTCATATCCCAAGCATGAGCCCCTATCTCCCCATCACCCCGGACCAGATTGCCCAAGAGGCGATCGGGGCCTGTGAGGCCGGGGCAGGATCGGTCCACCTTCATGCCCGTAATCCAAAGACAGGGGAGCCGACGATGGACCTCGGCCTCTTTCAGGAATTCTGTCAGGAGGTGCATCGGAAAAGCGATGTCATTATCTGTATAACGACAGGGGGCGCTCCAACGATGACCCCGGAGGAGCGGATGGTGGCGGTCCGAAAGTTTAAACCCGAGCTGGCGTCGATCAATATGGGGTCCTTCAACTTTGGCCTGTTTCCCATTATGGAGAAGATTAAAGAATACAAATTTGACTGGGAAGAGAAATACCTTGAAAGGTCGAAGGACAATATTTTCAA
>DATIGG010000572.1:0-9980 GCA_035454825.1 Thermodesulfobacteriota bacterium
CACCCCCCCCCGCCCCTCCCTCCCTCGAGGGGGCGGGTTAGGGTGGGGGGGAAAATTTCTTGGACTCTCATCCTGAACTTGGTTCAGGATCTCACTCAAAAGGGAAAGGACGAGATGCTGAAACGATGCTGAATCAAGTTCAGCACAAGGTTTAACATGATACCATTGTTTTTGTGTAAGTCCCTGTTGGATTAACATTAGAAAGGAGAGGGTGATGGCAACCGAATCGAAAGAAAGTTATGTGTGCGAACATTGCGGTGCAGAAGCGGATCTTGTTCTTGGAGGGATTGAAAGTGTAAAAGATGTTGTCGAGAAAAAGAAGAAGAAACTGGTCTGCAAAAGCTGCGGTGAAGAGATAGAAGTTGGAATAGAATTGAGGAAACCCGCTGCGTGCGACCATTGTGGAGCTGAGGCGGACATGACCCTTGAGGGGCTTGAGAAAGTTGAAGATGTGATCAAAAGGAATAAGGGGTTGACTTGCAGGGCTTGCGGAAAAAATATCTCCTGGACCCAGCGGGAGGACCTTAAGGCGATCGAGATCGCGATGCAGGCAGAGAAAGAGGCCTCTCAATTATATGCGAGGGTTTCTAAGAAGACGAAAGACCCTCGGGGCAGGGATATGCTTCAGCAGCTCTCTGAATTTGAAATGAGCCATTACAACAAGTTAAAGGAATTATCGAACTCTCTGCGGGCAAAGGGGGAGTGGATTCTCTATCCAGGGACATCCTTGAAGAAAAGAGCGATCTCTCTTAAAGCCGGTAAAATAAAGGGGCAAGATCAACTGACGGATATGGACGCCCTGAAGCTGGCGATTCGGGAGGAGAAAAAAGCAGGGGCCTATTACCGTTCCATGGCTGAGTTGACGAAAGACCCCCGTGGGAAAGATATGTACAAGCGATTAGCCGGTGAAGAGGAACTCCATGAAAAATTGCTGAACGACCAGTATTATAGCCTCCACAATACCGGTATCTGGAGTTGGGGAGACTAAATCCATTGCAGATTTCAGATTGCAGATTTTGGATCGGAGACTGGAGAATCAAGAAAAAATATTTTCGCCGTGCGCTATGCTAATTGACGCTATGCGTTTTGTGTAAAAACCGATGGAAGAAAAGAAGTTTGAAGGAAAGACCAAGATTATCGTCAATATTGATAACATCCACTGTGCAGATTGTGCCCTCAATATCGAGAAATCGGTAGAGCACCTTCCAGGGATTCTGTCTGCAGAAGTGAGTTACGTTCTTTCATCCGCAACCGTCTATTATGACCCCTATCGGGTCGAGTCGGATCGAATAAAGAAAGCGATCACCAAGCCCGGTTATGTGGTCAAGGAGAGTTTTGCCGAGAGAACCATAGCCTTCTGGAGAGAATTGAGGCATTTCATCTTCATGGCCGCCTCTGGAGCCACACTCGGGCTCTCCTGGATTTTAGAGTGGGTCGGTCTGGGGCCCTCTTATCTGCCAACAGTCTTTTCAATTCTTTCCCTCATCATCGGAGGTTACCCCGTTCTGAAGAGCGCGATCAAGGCCCTCTTCATCCCGGATTTAAATGTCGATACCCTTGTCTCCATTGCCGCCATTGCCGCCACATCCGTCGGAGCCTACCGCGAGGCTGCTGCAGTCATTTTCATCATGCTTTTGGGCGAATTTTTGGAGCATCTCACAGTGGATAAAGCCCGGAGGGCGATCACTTCTCTGATCCAGCTCTCTCCGAAGACGGCGTGGGTCAGAAGGGATGGCAAGGAGGTGCAGGTTCCCATTGAAGAAGTGGCTGCGAATGAGGTTGTGATTGTGAAGCCTGGAGAGAGAATTCCGGTGGACGGAAGGATCGTTTCCGGCTGTGGAATGGTCAATCAGTCCACACTGACCGGAGAGTCGCTCCCAGTCGAGAAAGGCGTCGGGGATAAGGTTTATTGTGGGACCATTAATGAATCCGGGTCTTGCGAACTCGAAGCAACGCAGGTTGCTGAAGACACAAAACTGGCCCAGATCAAGCGGCTGATCCTGGAGGCCCAGGCGGAGAAGTCACCCACGCAGAGGGTGATGGACCGCTTTTCACGATACTTTATCCCCATCATTCTCTTCATCGCTCTCGTTACCTTTCTGATCACAGGGGAACCGATCCGGGCAATCACCATTCTTATTGTGGCCTGTCCCTGTGCCTTGGTTTTAGGCACCCCAACGGCTGTTGTGGCTGCCATTGGGAACGCAGCCCGCCAGGGGATTCTGATCAAAGGAGGGGTCTACCTGGAGCAGATGGGAAAATTGAAGACCCTTCTCCTTGATAAAACAGGAACTCTGACCAAGGGAAGACCGGAGGTTGTGGGAATAAATGCCTTCGACAGCGGAGATGAAAAAGAGGTCCTTTACTGGGCAGCGGTTGCTGAGAAGCGGTCTGAGCATCCTTTGGGGAAGGCCATTGTGGATAAGGCAGGAGCGAGAGGGTTCACCATTCCGCACCCGGAGTCTTTCCAGGATTCCAGGGGAAAGGGTGTGAAGGCCTCATTCGATTCAAGAACTGTTCTTGTGGGCCGACCGGAGATGCTGGCAGAGGAGGGGATTGAGATTTCTGAACGGGTGAAAGGGTTGCTGAAGGAAGAAGAATCCCTTGGGATGACCTCCCTTCTCGTCTCCCTCGATAACCGTGTCGTAGGCAGTATCTCCATTTCCGATACGTTGAGGGATAAAGCGAGGGCCACCATCGATAAGATAAGGGAAGAAGGGGTCTCTGAAATCTGGATGCTCACTGGAGACAACGAACAGGTGGCGAAGCGGATTGCAAAAGAACTGGGAGTGCGATATGAAGCGAAGCTTTATCCAGAAGAGAAGGTGAAGATGGTCAAGGAATGGAAGAGGCAGGGGCAAATCGTGGCCATGGTTGGAGATGGAGTCAATGATGCTCCGGCTCTGGCTGCTGCGGACGTCGGCATCGCCATGGGCGCTGTGGGAACGGATGTGGCCATTGAGACAGCTGACATTGCCCTGATGACGGATGAGCTTGAAAAGATCCCAAGAGTCATCCGGCTCTCCCGTAAAGCCCTTCGTGTGATCAAAGAGAATCTCGTCTTTGCCATCGTGTTTAATACGATCTTAGTTTTCCTTTCAGCCCAGGGATGGATGACGATGATTTTGGGAGCGATCATGCATCAGGCAAGCTCCCTTCTCGTGATCCTCAATTCGATTCGCCTGTTAAAAAGGGAAGTATAATTTTATCTTGACCCGGGAACGGCCATCCCTTAAAATGGAGACAGTTTTAAAAATTGACCTCCTCCCCCCCCACCCCCCTCGGAGGGGAAGGGCAAGGGTGAGGGGGGGACTGTAAGGTAGAGACAGAATCCAAAGGGGGCTTTTATGGATCTGAAACAGTATGAAGAGATCATCAAATTCGCGATCGATAAAGAGATGGGTGCTTTCGTTTTTTATACAAAGGCAAGTCAGGTGGCAAAATATTCCGGGGCAAGAGAGTTGTTCATCGATTTTTCAAAGGAAGAGGAAAATCACAGAAAATTGCTTGAAGAGATTACCGTAGACAAGATCGCCCAGTTGAAAGTCGAGAAAGTCCCCAATCTGAAGATCAGCGACTATATGATCGATGTGGAATTTAGACCCGACCTTTCCTATGCCGATATCCTCCGCGTAGCTATGAAGATGGAGGAACGGTCCCTCAAGCTCTATAACGATCTGAAGGAGACGGCAAAGGATCAAGCAATGAACAAACTCTTTGAGTTTCTGGCCTCACAAGAGGCCAAACATAAATACGGTCTCGAAAAGAAATACGATGAAGACATTCTAAAGTAATTACAGAGCGCATATAGAGCAAAGAGTATGCCGTGCGCTTTGCAAAAATTCTTTTGGGGAGGGAACAATGAAAAAATATAAATGCACCATCTGTGGTTACATCTACGATCCGGAACAAGGTGACCCTGACAATAACATCCCGCCCAATACACCCTTTGAAAAACTTCCTGATGACTGGGTCTGTCCATTGTGCGGCGCCCCTAAAGATATGTTTGAACCGGCATAATTTTTTTCGGCCTGCCCATTTTTGTATCTGAATCTTGAAGAGAGTGACATCAAAACCCTATCACCCCATCTTTATCTTTGTTGTCTTGTCAGCTCTCTACGTCTTTTCACAGTTTTTCCGGGTCTCCAACGCAGTCATCGCTCCTAACCTTATCCAAGATCTGAACCTCAATGCAGAGACCCTTGGAATTCTCGGGGGGGCCTACTTCTATTCCTTCGCTTTGCTCCAGCTTCCGATGGGCCCCCTGCTCGACCGGATCGGCCCCCGCATCATTGTCAGCTCCTTTGCTATCATTGGGGCCTTCGGTGCCTTTATCTTTGCCTTTGGAGATTCTTTTTTTACGGTCCTTGTTGGAAGAGTTCTGATCGGGGTGGGGACCTCCTCCGTTCTGATGGGCTCAATGAAAGTCTTTATTCTCCATTTTTCTCCGGAAAAGTTTGCAACCCTGTCGGGTGCCCTCATGTCAGCGGGAACCCTGGGGAGTCTTTTTGCTGCTTCTCCCCTCGCCTATTTCAGCTCTACCATTGGATGGAGGACAACGTTTCTTCTCGCGGGTGGGATCACCGCGCTCCTTGCCCTTTTGGTCTTCCGGGTTTTGAGAGAAGGGGAAAGAAAGGAGGAGGCTTCTGTCATTTCTGTATTGCCAGAACCAGAGGTAGGAATTCTTCAGTCCCTTCGATTGATTCTTAAGTCCTTTTCCTTCTGGCAAATTGGGATCCTGGCATTCTTTCGGTATGGAACTTTCATCAGCCTGCAGGGGCTCTGGTTGGGGCCTTATTTGATGGATATTGAGGGTCACACCCCTGTCCAAACAGGGAATAGGCTTATCCTCCTTGCCATTGGAACGATTATAGGAAGCCCTTTCGCAGGTTGGCTCTCCGATCAGATCTTTCACTCACGGAAAGGGGTGACATTGGGAGGGTTAAGTCTTTACTGTGTTAGCCTTCTTCCCCTCACCGGAATTGCGAAGATCGAGAATCCTTTATGGTTTAGCATCATTTTTTTCTTCATCGGGTTCTTTACCAGTTTTGGATTGTTGGTCTTTTCCCATACCAAGGAGTTATTTCCGGCATCAATCTCAGGCACAGCGATGACCTTCGTCAATTTCTTTACGATGACGGGCGGGGCCATCTTTATGCCGGTCCTGGGGAAGGTAATTGAATCTTTTCCCCGCACGGGAAACTCTTATCCGAGCGAAGCCTATCACCTCTCTTTCCTTGTCTGTTTTTTAGGGATGACTGCCAGCCTCGTCTTTTACGCCATCTCCAAGCGAGAGACTCGGTGAGGGGAAGAAACGGAGACACGGGGACTCAAAGAGACAGCAGCAACTGATTCAACCCGTATAAAAGAACTTCTCCGTGTCGCCCCATCTCCCCCATCTCCGCGTCATTATTTTGCGGAGGGGAATGTCATTTGGCCTCCGTAATAACCTAAGAGACCTACCACCGGGGTAAGAATAAGCATGAAGACAAAGTAGGCAGGGTGAACCTGCTGGAAGAGAGGGGTCGGGGTTAAGCTTCGCCAGAGAATGAGGATAATTTCAACAGGAAGAAGCAGACAGGAAAGTTGGATCTTTCTTTTCACAAAGTGATTCAGTTTCAGCCTGTAATTGATCCACCAGGTCAGAAGACCTGTGCCCATGGCAAAGGGAGAGGAAATCGTACCCAGGAGAAGAAGATAGAAACTCGTGGTCTCAAAGGAGGGTTCTTTAAAGAAAAGAAAGAGAAGAATGAAGAGAGAGGATCCCATCAAAAAAGCCATTGGGAAGTGAACGACCATGGGATGGGGGTGGCGTCTTGCCATTGGAAATCGTAGAAGCAAATCCTGAAGCCAATGGGGTAGATGTTTCAGCTCCTCAGACGGCCCTGCCTTGAGGGCTCCTACTTGAGGATGCCGTTCAAGGACCTCCGGCCCGTGAGGGGCTGCAGGGAGATCTCCCGTCAGATCCTTTCCGGAGGGATGCCTCTTCATATGAGAGCCTGTGGCCCAGAGAGGGCTTTCGGTTACGTCAAAAACTTTTCCCTGAAAGGCGACATAAACAGGCTTTCCTTCTTTTCCGTTAAAAGAAGCCAACTCTTCAGAGGTCATCTCTTTCATATTCTGGCCCTCTTTAAAAAACTTCTAAAAATTATACCTATCCTTCATTCGAAAAACAAGGACGTGAGGTGGTGGATGGTAATAGATTAGATTGCAATAATCAAACATATTTTGTCACCCTGAACTTTCAGGGTCTCTTAAATCGGATGTTCCCATCAAATTCTTGATTTTGGTAGATGCTGCACCGAGTTCAACATAACATTTTTTCAATTGCCCCAAGTACGACACAGTTTTACCTCCTTGATTTAAAGCAAGGGGAGTGGTATTTTAATTCGAAGGAGGAAGAAACGATGGTTCTAAAGATCTTATTGGGTGCGGGGTTGGGCGGAGCTGCAGGGTTTGTTCTGAGCTATTTAACCCGAAGCATTGGCAGCTCCTGAGCGCTTACATGTAACCCTTATGTTTCGATCCCGTTAGGGGTTTTCGTAGGGTTACTCTGGGCCTTGGGGTAAGGCCCCTCAATTGTTGAATCCGGACTGCGGATTTCGGAATTAAAATAATAAGGCAGAAAAAGAGGTGATGCCTGCGAATGGAAATGGATAAGAGTGAATCCGAAATCCACATTCTGCAATATGGAGAGCTATTATGCCTCAACTGAGACAGGATCGTACGACCAAAGAGTGGGTCATCATTGCAGCAGAACGGGCAAAGAGACCCCACGACTTGAAAAAAGTTGAACCAGCCATCGAAAGGCCTTACTACCAACAGGATTGCCCGTTTTGCCCCGGGAATGAACATCTCACCCCTCCTGAAACCCTTGCCTACCGGGGTGGTGGTCCACCGAACAGTAAAGGATGGTGGGTCAGGGTCGTTCCCAATAAATTCCCTGCGCTTGTGCTGGAAGGGAGTCTCGAAAGGAAAGAAGAGAAAGGCTTCTTCAGGATGATGGATGGGGTTGGAGTCCACGAAGTGATCATCGGAAGCCCTGTTCACAATCAACTTTATCCTTTCTTAGATGATCATGAGGTGGGGGAAGTCCTCCTTGCCTACCGGGAAAGATACCTTGTGCTGAGGCAGGATGAAAGGATCAAGTTGATTATCATCTTTAAGAACCATGGAAAGGGAGCTGGGACGTCCCTGGAACATACCCACTCGCAGATCGTGGGGACCGGGATTGTTCCATCCAACATCCGGAAGAAATTGGAGGAAGCGGCCCGATATTATGATGATCATGGGTGTTGTGTCTATTGTGACTTGATTGAGGAGGAGTTGAGCATTGGGAAGAGAATCGTGATGGAGACCGAGAGATTTGTCGTTCTCCATCCCTTTGCCTCCCGGTTTCCTTTTGAGACCTGGATCATTCCGAAAACTCATCAGGCCTCCTTCGGTTTAATCTCCATGGAGGACTCGAAGTCCTTTGCAAAGGTTTTAAAGACAACCCTGTTTAAACTCTATTCCAAGCTGAACGATCCGGATTACAATTACGTTATCCATACGGCTCCCATCAAGGATGAGGGGGAGGATTACTACCACTGGCACCTTCAAATCACTCCAAGACTGACCACCCCCGCCGGATTCGAGATGGGGTCAGGGATGTATATTAATATTGTTTTCCCTGAGGACACGGCGCAATTTTTAAGAGAAGACTGAGAGGAGAGTTAAGAGGATCTGCAATTCAGACAATAGACTTCAGCCATTAGAGACCCCCGGCCCGCTCTATCAATAGGCCGGGGCGGGCAGACTTTTCTAAATGGAAAATTAGCCCTAATCTCTCCCAACTTACCTTTTTCAGCCTAACGTCTGAGGTCCATAGTCTTACTGTCTGAATCGCATCAAAAAGATATGGGCAAGAAGGTGATCATTGATTGTGACGTGGGGGTGGATGATGCGCTGGCGTTGATCCTGGCGTTTCACTCACCGGAGCTTGAAGTGAAGGCCGTCACCGGAGTGAACGGGAACGTTCCACTGAACCTTGTCTTTGAGAATATCAAAAGGGTTCTCTCCCTTATCCGGCCCTCGGAGAAGCCTGTCATTGCAGCGGGGGCAGACCGGCCTCTGCAGGGGCGGTCGATATATGCTCACTCGGTTCACGGGGAAACCGGTCTGGGAGAGGCGAAGATCGAGATCAGAGAAGGCGAAGACTGGTGGGAAGATTTCACGGGCGGGGCAGACCGGTTGATTTCGAAAATTGCGGCCCAGTATCCGGGCGAGGTCACTCTGATTGCTACTGGTCCCCTGACCAATGTGGCCCTCGGCTTGCAGCGGGACCCGGAGGGCATGAAGAAGTTGAAAGAGATCGTTTCCATGGGAGGGGCCGTGCGAACAAGGGGAAATGTCACGCCGCATGCCGAGTTCAACATCTATTCCGATCCGCTGGCAGCACGCATCGTCTTTGAATCGGGAGTACCGGTTACCCTGGTCCCCCTTGACGTTACCCATCACGTTTTCCTCACTCCTCAGATCCTTGAGCAATGGGTAAAGCCTTACAGCAATCCATTCTCGAGCTTTCTCATAGATGCCATTGGATACTCCCCTGTTGGGCGTCGATTCCGGAGGGGATCGGAAGTTGCGTATCTTCACGATCCCCTTGCTGTAGGGGTTGTGATCGATCCCGAGATTGTGAAAAAGGAAAGGCTCCCAATTTACGTCGAAACCGCGGAGGGGGACCACTTTGGCCAGACTTTAGAATCAAAAGAGGGAAAGCCGATAGAAGTCTGTCTGGAAGTGGACGCGAGGAGGTTTCTGGAGCTTTTTCTGTCAAGACTTGGGTAGAAAGAGGAGTAACCATCCTCGTGAGCCGGAATGATGCCGATACGGAAAGTCGGAGGCCCTTGTCTTCAAGAATACTTGTGCTTGGCAGCTCGAACGTCGATCTCATTTTAAGAGTTCCCCGATTTCACAAACCCGGTGAAACGATCACGGCGGAAAGCATGATGACCGTTTTGGGTGGGAAAGGGGCCAATCAGGCCATTGCGTCGAAACGCCTGGGAGGAAAGATACTCTTTATTACGAAACTCGGCAATGATTCCTATGGAGAAAATTATCGCCAGTATCTGATCAAAAACGACTTAGATCCGAAAGGCATTCTGAGAGATAGAAAGAACCCGACAGGGATTGCCTTGATCGAATTGAATCCAAAAGGAGAGAACCGGATCATCGTCTCTTCCGGGGCGAATGGTTCCCTTTCGAAAGAAGATTTAGAAAGACTTGGCCCTCTATGGAAAGGGATCAATGTTTTTGTGACCCAACTTGAGATACCCATTGCAACCGTTCGGTTTGGCCTCGAGAGGGCAAAACGCCGAGGAGTCATTACCCTTCTCAATCCATCACCGCCGCTTATGCTTCATTCAGAAATTCTTTCCCTCGTAGATTATCTTGTGCCCAATGAATGGGAAGCTCAGTTTATTACAGGGATCAAGATGAAAGGGAATAGAGATGTTCAAAAGATGGCCCAAAAGCTGCTGGAGATGGGTACAAAAAATGTGGTGATCACGTTGGGATCGAAGGGTCTCTTTTTTAAGAATGCAAATGAGGAAGTCTGGATGAAGGCCTTCAAAGTGAAGGTCGTCGATACAACCGCTGCAGGTGACGCCTTCATGGGAGCATTGGCCTGTGGCTTATCCGAAAGCAAAATGATTCGGGAGGCCCTTCGGTTTGCGGAGGGTGCTGGCGCCCTCGCCGTAACCAAATTGGGGGCTCAACCTTCTCTACCTCTTAGAAAAGAAGTTCAAGCCTTCTTGAAAGAGTCGGCCAATCTCTTGTGATCCCTCGGTTATGGGGAGCAATATATGTCCAAGGGACCAGGGTCGTCTCTCCGGAGAAGATTTGAACCTGCCTGCCGGTAGGCAGGGCGGCACATTTGAGTGATCAGCCACGGAGAAGATACCCGTGAAACGATCCCTTCAGCACGATCGACCGATTGC
>DATIGG010000573.1:0-9981 GCA_035454825.1 Thermodesulfobacteriota bacterium
CATGGGTTATAGCCCTAACACGTCGTTTAGAGCAAGGGGGAATAAATCATTTTAATTGACGAGTTGAGATTTTTCAACCTCTCCGCAGCAAAAGCACCCAATCACAAGCACCAGATAACAAATGGATTCCAATGGTCCAAATTCTAACAAAAACGAAGAGCGTTTTGGTCATTTGAAATTGCCATTTAGGATCTATTTGGGATTTGTGATTTGGAATTTGGAATCTCAACCCCTGTTTGGTCCCCGGCGAGCCGGGGCTTAGGTATTGCTCCTCAGGACCTGAGTGATAGACCCTCTTGCAAACTTTACCCTAACCTTGTCTGAGATTTCCACGGTGATTTCATCATCTTTAATGCCTGTAATCCGGCCGATGATTCCTCCGCTCGTTAAAACCTTATCTCCCTCTCTCAAATTGGAAAGTAGAGCCCGGTGTTCCTTGGCCCTTTTCTGCTGAGGTCGAATGAGCAGAAAGTAAAAAACAATGAAGATGAGAATGATGGGCAGAAAACTCATGATTGAAGAGGCTCCTCCTCCCCCCCCCGGTGTGGGTCCCATTGCATAAGCTAAACCTGTTCCCATAGTTCCTCCTTTTTTCCTGGTATTTGGCTGGATGGCTTTGAACTGTTTGCTCCATCTCGAACCTGCTGGGATATTGTTGGCTGGTGTTGACAAAAATCGAGGAGCTTCTCCTTTTGGATGGCTTCTCTGATATCCTTCAGAAAATTCATGTAGTAAAAAAGGTTATGAATCGTGTTCAGTCTCGAAGAGAGGATCTCCTTCGCCATATAGAGATGGCGGAGGTAGGCCCTCGAATAATGTCGGCAGGTATAGCAGGAGCACTGTTCGTCAATCGGATTTTCGTCTTCTGCATACTGAGCCTGTTTGATCGCCACCTTGCCCTTCGAGGTAAAGAGCGTCCCGTTTCGGGCATTTCGCGTGGGAAGAACACAGTCGAAAAAATCGACCCCGAGCGTCACCGCATCAAGGATATCCTCTGGTGTTCCAACCCCCATCAGGTATCGAGGAGTTCTTTCAGGCAGGACGGGAAGAGTCGCTCCCAATATCGAGAGCATCACCGACTTCGGCTCACCCACGCTGAGCCCTCCGATCGCGAAGCCCTGGAAATCCATCTTCACCAGATCCCTCGCGCTCTCATCCCGGAGATCCTGATACATTCCTCCCTGGACAATGGCAAAAAGGGCGGGGTCCTCCGTTCGCCTTGTCTCCAGACATCTTTCTGCCCAGCGGGTCGTTCGATGTGTAGATGACTTAACATATTCATAGGGAGAAGGGTAGGGGATACATTCGTCCAGGACCATGGCAATGTCAGAACCCAGGGTCCGCTGAATCTCGACCACCCTTTCAGGGCTGAGAAAATGAATACCGCCATCCAGGTGAGACTGAAAGGTCACTCCTTCCTCGGAGATATTCCGGAGATCACCCAGGCTGAAGATCTGATAGCCCCCGCTGTCGGTGAGGATAGGTCTCTCCCAATTCATGAAGGCATGAAGCCCTCCTAACCTTCCAATGGTCTCATGACCCGGTCTGAGATAGAGGTGATAAGTATTGCCCAGGATAGCCTCCACCTCGAGTTCTATCAACTCCTCGGGAGTAAGGGATTTGACCGTTCCCTGGGTTCCTACAGGCAGAAAGGCAGGGGTCGAGAAAGAGCCATGAGAGGTCTCGATTCTTCCCAGTCTCGCCTGGGTCAGAAGGTCCTTTGCAAGTATCTCGAAACGAAAAACCATAAGAATCACAAATGGAATAGTGGAGTGTTGGAATAATGGAATATTGGGAGGATACTGTCATCCTTACCCTTCATTTTTCCCATCATTCCATCATTCCAACGTTCCATCATTCCAAAATTTCATAGGATCAGCATGGCATCTCCATAACTATAAAACCGGTATTTCTTTTCTACCGCCTCCTGATAGGCCTTCATGAGGAGTTTCTTCCCTGCAAAGGCAGCAACCAGCATGATGAGCGTTGATTGAGGCAGATGAAAATTGGTGACCAGCCCATCAATCACCCGAAACCGAAAGGGAGGATGGATGAAGAGGGAGGAGAAATTCTCTCCGGGTATGACCTGGCCCTCTGGATTAGAGAAGGATTCAAGGGCCCTGGTTGTCGTTGTTCCGACCGCGATGACCCTCCCGCCCCTCTGCTTCGTTCGCTCGATTTCTTGGGTTGTCTCGGGAGAAATTTCGGTCCATTCGGTCTCCATGAAATGGTCTTCGACGTCCTCGGTTTTTACCGGCGAAAAAGTTCCGGGTCCGATATGGAGGGTGACGGAAACGATGCTTGCTCCTTTTTCCCTCACGGATTGGAGCATCTTTTCCGTAAAATGGAGACCTGCTGTGGGTGCGGCAATCGATCCGTCTCTCTCTGCGAAGACGGTCTGATAACGCGTCCTGTCCAGGGGTTCGTCACCTCGTTTGATGTAGGGAGGTAGGGGAATATGGCCAGTGCTCTGGAGGATATCCGCCATGTTGTCCTGATCCAAGAATCGGATCGTTGCCTTCCCATCTCTGATCTCTGTCACCTCTGCGTCAACGCCCTCCTCAAAATGGATTCGGAGCCCTTCCTTCTGTTTTTTTACCCCCTTGATCAGGGCCTTCCACTCTCCATTCACCGCCCCGTTCCATCGGGGGATAAGGAGAACTTCGCATCTTCCCCCTGTCTCCTTTCTTCCAATGAGCCGGGCTGGCAGAACACGGGTGTTATTGACGACAAGGAGATCGCCCGGATTGAAGTAATGGATGATTTCCTGAAATGACCTGTGCTCAACCTCCCCGTTCTTCCGGTGAACCACCATCATACGGGACGCCCCTCTCTCAGGCGAAGGGTACTGGGCGATCAGGGATTTCGGAAGATGATAGTTGAATTCTTCGATTTTCATATTTACGGAAACATTATAAAATAACATAATATTCATTTGAATTACCAGAGGCTCTTCAATTGAAAATGTAATACCTCGCTCAGGAGGGGAGATCACCCTGATCCAAAGTCTTCCCAGACCGAGGGATGACATGACCCTCGAAGGGTGATATCGAAAGGGTTGACTTTTGAGGGCCGTTGGATTAACTTAGAGTTAATTTTGAAAGGAAAGGGCAGGGGTGAAAAAGACACTCTATAAAGATGCTGGGGTAGACATCGACAAGGGAGATACCTTTGTCCAGTCGATTAAACCGATGGTGGAATCGACCTTTCGACCCGAGGTGTTGACGAAGATCGGCGGTTTTGCCGGTTGCTTTTCTCTCAATTTAGAGCGTTATAAAAAACCGATTCTGGTCTCCTCCACCGATGGGGTTGGAACAAAACTGAAGCTTGCCTTCCTGATGGATCGCCATGATACGGTGGGAATAGACCTGGTTGCAATGTCTGTTAACGATATCGTGGTGACGGGCGCAAAGCCGCTCTTCTTCCTCGACTATTTTGCCACTTCCCATCTTGATTCAGAGAGGGCCAGGAAGGTGATGAGCGGGATTGTGAAGGGCTGCCTGGAAGCGGAATGCTCTCTCATCGGGGGCGAAACTGCCGAGATGCCCGGCCTGTATCAAGAAGGAGAGTATGATCTTGCAGGTTTTGTGGTTGGAATTGTGGAGGATGCTCAGCTCATTGACGGGTCCAGTGTCACGGTGGGCGATAAATTGGTTGGGATCGCCTCGAGTGGACTGCACAGCAACGGTTATTCTCTGGTCCGTAGAATTCTCCTCGAACATCATCGGATGAACCTTGACGAACGGGTCGAGGAGATTGGTGAAGTCTTAGGCGAAGAGCTCCTCAGGCCCACGAAGATCTATGTCAAGACGATCCTTAATCTCATCCGGAACTTTAAGATTGGAGGGATCGCTCATATCACGGGCGGAGGCATCACAGGAAATCTTCCCAGGGTGATTCCGAAGGGGTCGAAAGCCATTGTCCGCAAAGGGACATGGCCTATACCACCGATCTTCTCCTATCTCAGGGAGAAAGGAGAGATCCCTGAAGAAGAGATGCTTCGGACCTTCAACAATGGGATCGGGATGATTCTCGTGGTCAGGCCGAAAGAGGTTGAGGATATCCTCTCAAGATTAAATAACCTTGGTGAAAAGGCCTTTGTCATCGGTGAGATTGGAAAGACGGAGAAAGAGGGGGAGACAATCGAATATCTCTGAGATGTTTTTAAACCGCTAAATTGTTGCGTTTTTGCCAATATTCCAATATTCCAGTATTCCAACGTTCCAGTTCTTAACTCCTCACCATGACTCACCCGATCAGTGATTATGATGTCATTGTTTTAGGTTCTGGTCCGGCTGGCCTCATCGCCGGAGCCCTGTTGGCCCAGAGAAACCATTTGGTACTTCTCCTGAGAGAGAGGGGGTACCAAACTTCCCATGATCGGGGAGGATACCGGTTTAGCCCTTTTTCCAATTTTTCAGAGAAGCGTCTGAGGCCCTCCATCCTTCAAAGAGTCTCCCGGGAATTAGGTCTCCCCTTCCTGGATGGGAATTCAGAAGAGGATCTTTCAGTCAGGGAAAATCATAGAAAATCACAGGGAAGGGTCCCTTTTCAGGTCATTCTTCCAAAGGCAAGAATCGATCTTTTTGACGAGCCATCACTCTTACAACTGGAGTGGAAGAGAGAGTTCAAGGATGAGCTGGCTAAAATTCAGGCGTTTTACGACGATCTCGAGCTTCTTCAAGGTCGTCTGAAAGCCGAAAAGAAAATGGGTGCATCGCCCTTATTCCCTGCAGAAATCCGATCCTTATTCCAGAAGTGGCTCTCCTTTTTATCTACGAAGGCTGGTACAAACGAGAGGCTTTCTTCTCTCTCAAAAGAGTTTAAAGAGTTTGTCCGCCTTCAACTGATCTCACTGGGAAACCTTTTCTCTGATTCCTTTCCGCTCCCCTTAACGGCACACCTCTTGCTCCACGAAGAATGGGGAGAGTGGGTATCCATGGACCTTGATGGACTCGGAGAAAGATTATTCAATTCCTTTCTCCGATCAGGGGGAGAGATCGAAGAAATTGAGAAGACGGAGAAGATCGAAAAGGGATGGAAGAAAGGGTTTACCCTCAGCCTGGAAGGGGACCGGAGGGTGTTCCAGAGTAAATTTCTGATTCTGAACTCCCCTCTTCACTCTTTTTCAGACATTCTGGGAAATGAGAAAAAATCGATATCAAGATGGCTGGAGAAGATCCCCCCCCGGTATCTCCTTCTTCCCTGTTTCTTGGGGATCAACGAAAAGGTCGTCCCGGTTGGGATGAGAGACCTTCTCGTTTCAATGCTCGATACCGAAGAACCCTATGGCGAAGGAAATGTCCTCTTCCTCTCTCTCAGCCCGAGGGGCGATGAAACCGCGGCTCCCGATGGACGCAGGGCATTGACCGTCCAGAGCCTGATACCCTTTGAAAGGTGGAGCCAGGCTGATCTAACCTCCCATCAAAAATCGGTCATGGACCACTTGAATCATCTCATCCCTTTTTTAGACCGATACCTGGAATTCACTGATTTTGAACGAACCAGTAAACAAATGGAGTGTTGGTCTTACCCCCATTTCCTCTATGAGACAACTCATGCCTTTGACTGGAGGGAAGGGGTGATTCCAACAGAGCTATCGAACGATCTCTATTTCACCGGGAAAGAGAATTTTCCTTACCTGGGTCTTGAGGGCGAGGTCCTGAGCGGACTGATGGCCGCAGAACAGATCCTGAAAAAGGATGCATAGGGCCATTAAAAGGCAACCCATGGAGAAATCAAAATTTCATCATAACGCTTTGGTCATCGATAACAAGCAGCTTTGCACCGATCATTACCTACTCGCACTGGAAAACGACGATCTGGCTAGGGTAACCCTGCCGGGCCAATTCGTCAATTTGAAGATCAGCAACAGGGAGGAGCTTCTACTTCGAAGACCCTTCAGCGTTGCAAGAACGAAACCGGAAGAGTCCCGGATCGATATCATCTATCGCGTCATCGGAAAAGGGACCGCTGCGATGGCCGGCCTCAAGCCCAACGACAAGGTCGATCTCCTCGGACCCCTGGGAACAGGATTTCATTTACCCGATAACCCGGTCAGTTGTCTTCTCCTTGGAGGGGGAGTGGGAGTAGCACCCCTGTGGGGCCTGGCTGATCATCTGTCCTGGAAGGGAAACCGTATCTTCGCCCTCATCGGGTTTCAGTCTTCTGATAAAATGTTTGGCATTGAAGTCTTCCGAGAATTAGGCGCCGAAGTGATTGTCACCACGGACGATGGCTCTTATGGATTAAGGGGCTTTGCGAGCGATCACTTGGGAGGAGTTTTGAAGGATAAAATCGATTGTGTCTATGTATGTGGACCTCCTCTCATGCTCAAGGCAGTCATCCCCATGATCCGGGGAGCCAATCTCAGGGGCGAGGTCTCTGTCGAAGAAAAGATGGGTTGCGGCTATGGGGTTTGCCTGTCGTGTGTGATGAATGTGAAGAAGGACGGGGTCATTGAAAAACAAAGGGTCTGTAGGGAAGGCCCGGTTTTTGACCTGGAGGAGATTGTCCTGAATGATGAAACCTGATCTCAGTGTCACCCTCTGTGGCATCAAATTGAAAAATCCGGTCGTGACTGCCTCCGGGACCTCCGGCTATGGACAGGAGCTTGCTCAACTCTATGATTTGAAGGTGCTGGGGGCTTTTACAGTGAAAAGCATTACCCTGGAAAAACGGGAGGGCAATCCCAATCCAAGGATCGCTGAATGTGTGTCAGGAATCTTGAATTCGATCGGGATCCCGAGCCAGGGGGTTAAGCATTTCGTTGAGCGTGATCTGCCGGCTTTAAGAAAGCATGATGTTCCGGTCATTGTAAGCATTGCAGCAAATTATATAGATGATTATCCAAGAATCGCCTCCATTCTTGACCGGGAGGAGGGCATTTCAGCCATTGAGGTAAACATCTCGTGCCCAAACCTTGAGATGGGAGGGTGCAGCTTTGGCGCTGATTCTGAGACGGCGGGTCGTATTGTGCGCCTGGTGAAGGCAGAAACAAGACTCCCTGTGATCGCAAAGCTGACCCCGAACGTCAGTGATATCACGTTGATTGCACGAAGCGTTGAGAAGAACGGGGCCGATGCCCTTACGCTGATCAATACCCTGGCAGGAATAGCAATCGACATCCAGACGATGAAGCCGAAACTCGGGAATGTTGTCGGCGGGCTCTCAGGTCCGGCCATTAAACCTGTTGCCGTGAAAATGGTGTGGGATTCTTACAGGACCGTCAAGATTCCTATTATCGGCATGGGTGGGGTCATGACCTGGCAGGATGCCATTGAATTTATCCTGGCAGGAGCAACCGCTGTCGGCGTCGGCACGGCCTTGTTTAGAGACCCGTGGGTCGTTTTTGAGATTATAGCAGGCATAGAAAAGTATATGGAGGCAAGAGGCATCACCCGCCTCGATGAAATACGGGGAAAAGTAAAATTACCCCAAAGAAAACCTTAGACGTTTGCAAATGCATTTATCATCATTTCATTTAACCGGGGCGGCGCTGGTAAAAATCCATCAAAGATTTCGAATGGGGATCAAGGTTGGTCAAACCGTACTTTTTAGCCCAGTCCATTGCCTCTAAGTATTCCTGGGCTGTAATTCCCCGGGCAATCTCCGGATATTCGTAGGCCTTATATTCTACTCGGTATTGGGCCATGATGTTCACATAGGTGTTTTTGGGAAGGGCCTCCGATACCCATTTGACGAATTTCTCCGATCCAGCCACACGGTTCGGCATGACCAGGTGCCGGATGATGACACCCCGCCGGGCAATTCCCTGTTGGTCAATCCGGAGCACGCCGACCTGCCGGTTCATTTCAATAACCGCTTTCTTCGTCACCTCCGGATAGTCTGAAGCCCCGGCAGAATATTTTGCAGCCTTATCGGAGTCCATATACTTCATGTCCGGTTTGTAGATGTCTACAATGCCTTCCAGGATTTTCAATATTTCGATTCGTTCATAGCCGCTGGTATTGTACATCAAAGGAAGCCGCAGCCCTTTCTTTAAGGCAATCCGGGTGGCATTAAGGATGTTTGGCGTGACATGGGTGGGCGTGACGAGGTTGACATTGTGGCAGCCCATCTTCTGGAGATCGAGCATCAAGTCTGCAAGGTCTTCATCCTTGATCTCATTCCCTCTCCCTTCGTGGGCAATAGGCCAGTTCTGGCAGAAGATACAGCGGAGATTGCAATTCGAGAAGAAGATCGTGCCGGACCCGTGCTGACCGACCAGGGACATCTCTTCGCCAAAATGGGGATGGTGGCTGAAAACGACAGGTTTAAGGGGAGCCCGGCAGAACCCTTTTTCTCCTTTCGTCCGGTTCACTCCGCACTTCCGGGGGCAGAGCTGACAGTTCTCAAAAAGGGCGTAAGCCTGCTTGATCCGCTCAGCAAATTTTCCTTCCTTCTCCAGCTTTTCATAGGCCGGGATCCATGGTTCTTCTTTTTTTTGATTTGCTTGGGAAGAGGGGAGAGAAAAGAGGAGGGAGCCCCCTAATGCAAGAAACCCTTTGACGACATCCCGCCGGGTGAACTTCATAGTAATTACCTCTTGAGACAATGGGACGGTCTAATTGTTTAAGTCCTTCGACTTTGCTCAGGACATTCGGGAAAAAACGTTCGTCCTCAGTCCTTCGATCCCCGTTCGTCCTGAGCCCTTCGATCCCCCCGTTCGTCCTGAGCTTGTCGAAGGATGAACGGTAAACTCAGGACATACCTGTCGAAGGACCTTTTCTACAGGCTAACCGAGACACCTCAGCCCAATCCCCCCGCATCAGTGCTTCCTTCTTCCTTCGACTCCAACCTTTGATCTGCCGCTCACAGGATAATGCTTCCTCCCGAGTAGAGAATTCCTCTGAAAACAGTAGCTTGACCGGTAGCCTAGTCGAGGTATAGCCTTCAATTTCCCCTGCCTGATGTCTTGCTATGCGCTCATCAAGAATATCCGTATGCCCCGTGTAGTACGAGTTATCGGCACAGCGAAGAATGTAAACCCAAAAACTCATTGCTTGTGCCCCATGCCCTTCGACAGGCTCAGGGCGAGCGGCGAATTGTGACACAGTCTCTTGGGTAAGAGGAGAACAGCATCCCAACCGCTAAAGCCAAAATCATACTACCGCAATGCGAATCTCTTGTAAAGAAGTTTGTAATGGTCTAAAATAGGTCCATGAGTGAACCCCTCCATGGACCCCAGGCCATGATGCCCTCAGCTTTACCCTCCCCTCTTGAGGGGGAGGGAAGGGTGGGGGGTAATCCCTTTACCAGGCGGGACTTTCTGAAATTCTGCGGGGCAAGTTGTTGCGCGCTCTCACTCATTCCCTTCCTTCCTAATTCATCACAGGCCCAGGCGCCCAGGAAGGGGCTTGTCAAGACAAAGCTTTCCCCTTATTTTACCTCGCTCGCAGGTGGAGAAATCCAATGCGAGCTCTGTCCCAGGCGCTGCCGTGTGCCCAAGGGGCAGAGGGGCTTTTGCAGGGTCCGGGAGAACCGGGATGGGAAATATTACAGCATGGTTTATGGGAACCCCTGTGCCATTCATTTAGACCCGATCGAGAAGAAACCCTTTTTCCATGTCCTTCCGACTACCACATCCTTTTCGCTGGCAACAGCAGGATGTAATCTTCAGTGTAAGTTCTGTCAGAACTGGGAGATCTCTCAGGCCTCTCCCGAAGACCTTTACAACTACGATGCCCCTCCAGAGCTTATCATAAAAAAAGCCAAGGAGATGGGTGCCCATTCCGTCGCGTATACCTACGTAGAGCCCACGGTCTTCTACGAATATATGCTGGACATCGGACACCTTGTAAAGAAGGCTGGTCTTCTCAATGTCTGCCACTCCAATGGGTTCATTAATCCGGAGCCCCTCCGGAATCTCTGCAAGGTGATGGATGCAGCCAATGTCGATCTGAAGGGGTTCACAGTCGATTTCTACCGTGATATTTGCAGTGGTGAGCTCAATCCGGTGCTTGAAGCCTTGAAGATCTA
>DATIGG010000574.1:0-5460 GCA_035454825.1 Thermodesulfobacteriota bacterium
AGCCATGGCCATTCCGTCCATGGCAGCCCAGCAAAAGGTGAAGCTCATTTTCTGGTCCATGTGGGAGCCCAATCCCATCTACATGGGTTATCTGGAAAAGGCGGGAAAAGAATTTGCCCAGAAGAACCCTCTCTGCGAGGGGGTTGAAGTCGTCAAGATTCCTTTTTCGGGCTACGAGGCCAAATACCTATCTGGATTTATGGCCAGGAAAGGGGCGCCCGACATGTTCATCGGAAATGCCTTTGAATGGGCCGGAACCTATGATTTTGCCGATAAGATGCCTGAAGATCTCGCTAAAAACGTGGACAGCCTGGTCTTTGATTTTCAAAAAAAGATTGGCGTGTTCAGAGGGGTTCGATATGGACTTCCCACAGACGGCGGATGCTTTCAGTTGCTCTATATCAATACCGACATGATGCAAGAGGCAGGTCTCGACCCGAATAAACCGCCCAAGGACCTTCAAGAACTCCTGGAGTATGCCAAGAAGATGACCAAGTATGATGCTAACGGAAAGGTCATTCGGAGTGGTTACGGTGTGCGATACAAAGGGCACCCGATGGGAATCACCGATAAATTCCTTCCCTTCCTCCATGCCTGGGATGCCGTCTTTGTAGACCCCAATTATAAAAAGGCTCTGGGGTTCGTCAATAGTAAAAACGCTATCGAGGCCCTGACCTTTTACGGGGACATGGTTAACAAACATAAGGTCGTCAGCCTTGAAGTGGGAAATCCTGAGGATGCCTTTTCCCAGAAGTTAGCAGCCATGATGACCCGGGAATCATGGGGAGTTCCCTATGTGCAGACCCGAGGCCCTGATGTGAAATTCAAGGTTTTTCCTCTGGCGCCCATGAAACTGGCTCCTGGACCCTGGACGTTGTTTCCTTTCTCAGAGATGGTTTATAAGCAGAGCCCGAATAAGAAGTTGGCCTGGGATTTTTATCGATTCTTGTGGACGAAGGACCGTGAATTGGAGAGGCATAAGGATCAGAATATGGCGCCTGTGATGGTGGCGAACTTTGATGCCCCGTTTATGAAGACCCGACCGGATTACGAGGCTTTGAAAGAGATGCTCAAACGGAAACCGGGCCCTGTTTATGACCATCCGAAGTGTAATGAAATTGCGACCGCTTACGGAGATTCTGTGTTGGATGTCGTCTATGGTCGCAAAAATGCTGAGACGGCCTTGATGGAAGCATCGATGAGGATCGAGCGGATGCTCAAATAGATCTGAATTGCGGGTCTCGGGTTGCGGGATTTAGATTCCAAATCCAATTGAAGTATTCGATTGTGATCATGATAGAAGTGTCTTCGGTTGAGGCCGGGGGGATGGTAAAAGGCCAAATAAAGCATGGGTGGAGGAGAATCCTTCTTGGAACCACTCTCACCACCTCGCAGAGGCGAATTGGGTTTGCCTTTGTCCTGCCCACGATCGTCTATTTTTGGGGTGTCTATTTCTACCCGCTCTTTTCATCCATCCGGCTTTCATTCTACGAAGGAGGAATGGGCCGGCCTGAAAGGTTCGTCGGACTGAAACCCTATGAAATGGTCTTTACGGACCCCTTCTTCTGGCAGACCGTTCGAAACACGCTCTATTTCGTCATTCTCTCCGTTCCAATGACAGTTGTTTTGGCCCTTGGGATAGCCTTGCTTTTGAACCGGATTCTGAACAACCGGCTCCGGGATATCCTGAGTGCCACCTATTTTATGCCTCTGGTCATATCCCTGGTTGCCGCCGCTTTGATCTGGGGCTGGATTTACCAGCCCATCTATGGACTTGCCAATTTCATCCTCAGCTTCTTTGGAATCAAGCCTCAGAAATGGCTGAGCAGCATCTCTCAGGTGATGCCTTCCCTGGCGGTCATCAATATCTGGCTTCGGATCGGCTTTGATACCGTCATCTTTCTCGCAGCCCTTCAGAGCATACCGGAGATGTTGCAGGAAGCTGCCAAAATCGACGGGGCAAGGAACTCCCAGGTCTTCCGGTATGTCACGCTGCCCTTGCTCAACAACCAGATCATCATGGTCGTGATCATTGAATTGATCTTTGCCTTTAAGGTCTTTGACCAGGTCTTTGTAACCACCGAAGGAGGTCCGGCCAATGCGAGCCGGGTCATCATGATGTACCTTTATGATTCCGCATTCAAGTGGTTTAAGTTTGGAGAGGCCTCTGTCGTTGCGATTTTTATCTTCACCTCTCTACTGGCGGTCAGTGTCATTCAGTGGGTCTTCTTCAGGAAAACGGCCAATTAAATCTCTCATTCCTTCTCTCTCCCGCGGGGCAGAGGAATGAGGGAATGGGTTCTGTGATGGTAGATTAGAAAAATTTCATGGAAAAGCGACATGATCCGTATCCAAGAATAAAACGGAAGTTCATCTCATGGACCCTGACGGCACTGGTCGTTTTCGGAGCCCTCTTGATGCTGATGCCTTTTCTCTGGATGTTCTTAACCTCTTTGAAGCGGCCGGAGGAGATCCTGAGGGTTCCCCTGACCTTCCTGCCCGATCGGTTATTTAATCTGCAGAACTATTTTGAGATCTTCAAACGCCAGCCCTTTCATCTCTACCTCTGGAATACGTTCCTCGTTTCAGGAGTCAGCACCGTCACCAGCCTTATCTTTTCGTCCATGGCTGGGTACGGCTTTGCGAAGTTCAACTTTCCTGCCAAGGAATTCTGGTTCTTCAGCATCATCTGCATCCTGATGGTCCCCTTTCAGGCCATTGTCATCCCTCTCTACCAGTGGGTCGTCGAGTTTGGTTTGATCAATACCTATATTGGCCTCATGATCCCTCACTTCATCAGTGCCTTCGGCGTTTTCCTCATGCGCGAGGCCATTGCCGGTATTCCGAATGACTATATCGATGCAGCCCGAATCGATGGCTCTTCGGAAATAGGCATTTTCTTCCGGATCATCCTGCCCATGGTGAAACCCTCCCTGGCTGCCCTGGCGATCATCAAGTTTCTTTGGACCTGGAATGAATTCTTCTGGCCACTCGTCATTACGAACAGCGAAGAGATGAAGGTCATCACCTTGGGATTGGCCTCTTTTAATACCATGTATTATATCGAGCACAATCTGGCGACAGCAGGAGCAATGGTGAGTGTGATACCCATCATGATCTTATACCTCGCCTTCCAGAAATGGGTCGTAAAAGCCATCGTGATGAGCGGTGTCAAAGGATAAAAGTTCCCTCCAGTCCGAAGACAGTAACTATCCTCCGGCATAGCCGGAGGCTTTACGATTGCTGGCCCCTCAAAGGGGCCTGATCGCAATCGGGAAAACATAATAGAACCCAAGCTCAATCGATCGTAGCAACTTTGATTCTCCGCTCCCAAGTACAGATGTGTGACAGAAATACCTATTCCCGAAAATGTCAAACTCTGTGAGTCCCCCGGCAAAGCCGGGGGTTTACCTAAGTGCTAATTAACGGGATAGAAAGGGAGGGAGTGAAGTTGCGCTAAGAGGAAACAGAGATGAACAAACTATCAATATTGTTGGCTATGTTTATCACTGGGTGTACTGGAATACCTGAAGGTGTGAAACCAGTTGATAATTTTAAGTTAGAGAAATATCTGGGGAAGTGGTACGAAATTGCGAGGTTGGATCATTCTTTTGAACGAGGTTTGACTCGAGTAACAGCAAACTATAGTTTGCGAGAAGATGGTGGTTTGAGAGTCATCAATCGCGGTTATTCTGCAAAAGAAAATAAATGGAAAGAAGCCGAAGGGAAAGCCTATTTCGTTAAGGGATCAGATCAGGGTTACTTGAAAGTTTCTTTCTTTGGCCCCTTTTATGGGGCCTATATCGTGTTTGAACTTGATCATGAAAATTATCAGTATTCACTCGTAAGTGGTCCGGACAAATCGTATTTATGGCTTCTGGCTAGAGGCCCCGAAATAAGAGAAGATGTGAGAGATATCCTAATAGCAAAGGCAAAATCATTGGGCTTTGACACTGGTAAATTAATCTATGTCGATCAGGATAATAGGCCGTGAGGAGAAGAGGAGATGAAAGTCATCAAGATTGGTGGCGGTTCTTTGAAAGGCAAAGGGAACATCCAGGATATTCTCGCCTTGGTTGCCGAACGAGGGCCGGGGCATATCATCGTGATTTCTGCCCTGAGCGGAATCACAGACATGCTCATTGATGGCATGACTGAGGCGCTCCGGGACGATGTCGCCATTCCTTCGATCATCAGGCACATCAAGAACAAACATATTCTTGTGGCCCGGCACATTATCCCAATGGGCAAATTCTACCAAAAATACACCCGAGATCTGACCGACCATCTGAGGCAACTCGAACGTCTTTATTACGGCCTAAATTTCACCAAAGAGATCACCCCGAAGATAGCGGATGTGATCAGTAGCTTTGGGGAACGCCTTTCCGCCGATTTGCTTACCTGCGCTCTTCGCTCCCTTGGTCTTCAGGCTACCTACCGCATGCCTCACACGATCGGGATCATCACAGATGGGAAATTCGGGGATGCTACTGCCAACTTATCCAAAACCGCTCGAAACCTTCAAAAGAATCTGCTTCCTTTGCTCAGCAAAGGGATGATTGTCTTTGTTCCAGGCTTTTTCGGGGTGAGTGAAACCGGAGATATTACTACCTTTGGGCGGGGTGGAAGCGATTACTCCGCAGCCGTGGTGGCCGCGGCCATGGGTGCAGAAATTCTGGAAGTCTGGAAGGATGTGCCCGGCTACATGAGCGCAGATCCCAGGTTCGTTCCAGAGGCACAACTCATCCCCTTCCTATCCTATGACGAAGCGGCTGAGCTCTCCTATTTTGGGGCCAAGATCCTTCATCCCCGCACGATTGAACCTTTGAGAAAAATGAAGATCAACATTGCCGTGAAGAACACCCTGAACCCAGACGCACCCGGAAGCCTGATCACCTCGCGCAGCCCGCGCATCGGAAGTCTCATCAAGAGCGTGGCCCATGATACGGGCATTGCCATTCTCAAAGTCCATGGTTCCGGTGTGGGGGCACGCCCCGGCATTCTGGCCGGCGTCTCCGGTGCCCTCACCGAGAAAGGCATTAACATCAAGTCCGTCGTCACCTCCCAGACCTGCATCAGCCTTCTGCTGGATGGAAAGGATATCGACAGAGGATATCACGCCATCCAGGGGCTAAGCCCGAGACCTTTCAGGCGTCTGGAGAAAATTGAGGACGTTTCGCTTGTGGGGATTGTAGGGGAAAGTCTCCTCCGTCGTAAGGGCATTGCAGCGCGATGTTTCACGGCGGTCGCAAACCGGAGCGTCAACATCGAAATGATCTCAATGGGCCCCTCCGAAGTGGCCCTTTACTTCATCGTGCGCACGAAGAATCTAAAAAAGGCCGTGGAGGCCATCCACGGCACTTTCTTCTCGCCTCTTCCAGGTCAGGAAACTGGATGAAGGATGGGGTTAGGATATCAAAACGGTGCTCCTGAGGTCGTGATACATCTTCACACCGTTTC
>DATIGG010000575.1:0-7945 GCA_035454825.1 Thermodesulfobacteriota bacterium
AATCTCAGGGAGAAGCCTCTCGCAATCCTCAAAGGTTCCATATTCTCCGGCATTCGAGGAGCAAGACCTCGGGAAAAGCTCGTACCATGTGCTGAAAAGGGCTTTCTTCCGATCGACCACCACCGCCAAATCCTTTCCATAGGAGACGGCGAACCTCATATCAGGATATCGGTCCATTAATTCTATCAACTCTCCATCCAGAGCCGCAGTAACAGTTCTCTCGATACTCGCATTCCCCTTCAAAACCTCGGCAAGTCGGATCAGCTTCTTCCTGTCTTCTGCCGAGGCCCTTTTAGAGGTTTCTTCGACGTGACCGGCTCCGATCAGGAGATCGACCTTTAAATCATAGCCCGCATCCCACTTCTTTCCAAGATCCCGCTGCCAGGTTGCGAACCGGTCTATCCATCCCTCCACGGTGTAAAGGTAGATTCCAACTTCATCAACGATGAATTCTCCTCTCCACCTGTCATTTTCAATGAGCCTTAACGGAATTTCTCTCCATTCCTTGTCTCTCTGCCTCCGATATAAAAGCCTTGCAGAGATCGAGTCGTGCCCATCCGAAAAGATATCTGCTGTCACGATGACCTTTTCCCCCACAACCCTCTTGATGGGAAACCGTCCACAATCAATCTCCGGTTTGACATTTTCAATTACAACCCGTTTTCTCCCCTCAAGTTCCATGGCACACTTCTCCCTAATCTCAACCTTTCGAAGATTCATTTTTCATATAAACTGTTCGGATCGGGAACGGAATTTCAATACCTTCCTGTTGATAGCGTCGATGAAGCCGCTTGATGAACTCATGAGTGATTAAATATTTATGCACATATTCCACTGCCCGAAGAATGACAGTGAAGTTGATGCTGAAGTCACTGAAGGTGTGGTAGCGAGTAAAAGGTTCGAACTCTTTCACCCCGCCCTCCACTTCCTGAAGGACTTGTTTAGCCACCTCGATTGTCACCCTCTCCACCTTCTCCAGATCGCTCTGATAGCTTACACCCACCTGGACAAGGACCGCCATTTCCGGTTCAGGAAGGTAGAAATTGGTGATCTGGTTGCTGACTAATTTGGTATTGGGGACAATGACAACATTATTGGGAAGCATTCGAATCCTTGTATTACGCCATCCGATCTGGGTCACATAGCCCTCCTGCCCTGATTCCAGCATAATGTAATCTCCTATCCGGATGGGTTTGTCAAAAAAGATGTAAATCCCAGAAAAGAAGTTGGATAGGGTATCTTGTAAGGCAAGGGCCACAACCAATCCTCCAATTCCAAGGGAGGCGAGAAAGGGAGTGATGGCAATTTTGAGGCGGTCGAGAACGATGAGGAAAACGAATCCCAGTATAATGGCTCGGTATAAAGTTTTGATCACCCCTGCCGAAGAAGAAATGATATCCACCTTCTTGCTGTAACGGCGGAGGATCTCCATCATCAGCCGGTCCACCAAGAGGTACCCTGCGAGAATGAAAAGAATGATGAGAAGGGCATCAGAATACTTAATCCATTTTTTAGGTAGAGGAGGGATTGCATCGAGATAAAAGCTCAAACCTAGTGCCACAAAGAATAAGATTAAAGGAACCCCTAAAGTGGAGACAAGAACTTCATCAAAGGGATGCCGTGTCTGCTCCGCCCTCTTCATTAAATAGCGCATTAAGGGTGGGATCAGAGTAAGAATCAACACCACCCAGATCAAAAAACCAAGGGAGGGAATTCCCCATTCATAAAGGGCATTCATCTCATCCTCCTTAAATCTTCTCTATCATCGCCACAGGGAAGTTAGCAAATACCTTACTAAGGTTTAACACTTTTCCCCCCTCTTCTGTCTCTGCTTCAATCACCTCGTTAGTAAAAATATTACGAAATTTATCCCCAGGGATCTCCTCAGGGATCACGATCCTTGAATCTCCCCAAACCTGCGTGCCAAGTGGCATTTCATCTGCACCTCTTATAAGATGAGTCAAAAACCTGGGGACGACGACTAAAACCACTCTCTCTCCTCTTCGTCTCGCAAATGCACAAACATGGTCCCTCAAATCCCCTTCACTCATCACTGGTAAATAGAGTCCTTCTACAAATAAGTGGTGATGTTCTTTCCGATGATTCAAAGCCTTAAATGTCATATAAAGTTTTATAGAACCGTCTCTCCAGTTCTGGAGGAGTTCTCTGAGGAAACTCCAAAGCTCTGACCCAGCCCGGGCTATCTTCTTCTTCAATTGCCATAACATTTTCTGCCGGATGGAATAGTTGACCGGCCTTCGATTATCTGGATCCACAAGACTAAAATCCCATATCTCGGTCCCCTGGTAAAAATCAGGAATCCCAGGGGATGCGATTTTTAAAAGGGTTTGCGAGAGGGAATTAAACATTCCGAAATAGGCGACTTTCTGCTGGAAAATCTCGAAATCCCTATGGAATAGATTGTCGTGTGATTTCGCTAAGAGGGAGTCGACAAATTTTAATAGAGCCTCTTCATAGGCGAGATTCGGACTGATCCAGCTGGTATGCACCTTGGCCTCTCTGACTGCCTTAAGCATATAATCCCTTATCTTCTTTTTGAAAATCTCATCCTCGGTCTCATTCATCGGATGGAGAGGCCAGGTGCCCAAAAGGGTTTGATAGAGCAAATATTCCTCATTCCGATCAGGAATCCATTGGCCTTCTATCACTGTCTTCCTTTTTTTATTGATCCGGCTCCACCTGAAAATCTGCTCCTTCCATTCATCTGGGGTTTCAGAGATCACATTGAGCCTTGCCCGCACATCCTCACTTCGTTTGGTGTCATGCGTAGCTGTCGTTATCATAGCGCAGGGCCAGAACTTGGTCCTTTCAATATTCTGTCCATGGAAGGTATCAAGGGGAGTGCCAAATCTTTCCGGATTCCCGCCCACCTCATTGAGGGAGACAAAACGGTTGTAAACATAAAAGGCCGTATCCTCCACCCCTTTTGCCATGATCGGGCTGGTGATCTGCTGGAATCTCATCACAAAATCGAGCCACTCCCTCTTATCGATCTCTTTGAAACCTTCTGAATATCTGAGGAGCAGGACATCCTCTAAGAAATCAAAAATGGTAACACTGATGGAGGGATTCTTTCTCTTTGCCCTGGAAACCGCCTGTTCAATATAACGCCGGTCCCTCTCATTCACACCGATTGAGGTCACATAGGTTCGATATACCGAAAAACAGGCGATCACTTCGACGATCGCAGTAGTGAGGCTGTTGAGGGTAAAATCTCGTGTATTGCGATCCTTTTCTGAAATGCGATTGAGATAGTGCCCGAGCATGTTGACCTCACTGGGCATAGAGGTCTGCATGATCAATTTCTTCTTTTCATAAATAAGATCTTGGTAATCAATGTTAGACCGTGTAAACCTGGTATAAATCTCATCCAAGGTTTTGACATTCTCCATATTGATAAAGATGCCATTAACAGAGTTTAGAAACACATAACCGGTTGTGCTGAAAATCGGCCAATCCTCTGGCATCCGCTCGCTCTTAATCAAAATTTTTTCGCCGACGATATAGAGAGGCATTCGAATGGGAGAGGAGGGATCTCGGGATATCTCGTCATCATAGAATCGATTTATCTTTTCTTCCAGATCAAACGTCTCTGGAGGGGAAGGAAGATGACGGAGACAGAATTGAATAAAACAGCCCTTCTGTAACTGGTAAAAATACTCGGCAGGATTATAGAGGCCATCTGGATGGTCAACTCTTAGGCCCGTTACTTTCCCCTCCCGGATCAGTCTAAAAATCAGCCTGTGAGCCACTCTGAAGACCTGAAGATTCTCCATTCGAATGGCTGCGAGTTCATTGATATCAAAAAATCGTCTATAATTGATTTCTTCGGCGGCAACCCGCCAGTGAGAGAGGCGATAAACCTGGTCCTTCAATAGATCATCGAATAGGTCAAAACTTCTCTGGTTCTCTTTATCTCCGTTAAAGATCAAAATATTTTCGTTAATGAAGGATCTTATTTCCCGAGACTCCTTGTAAAGGTCACAGAGCCTTCTTTTGATCACCTCCTTTTCCCGCATTCTCTCAGCAATCTTTTCTTTGTCCTTTTCAGTGCGAGACGGAAGATGGTCAAGCCCGGTGAGGATGCTTAGGAGTTCTTGAAGATGCGGATGATCTTTTCCCATCTTCCTCTCTAATTCTTCGATACGAAATTTCAATATCGTTTTGTAAGAGACTGGAGCCACAGGCAGTTTTTGGCCTCCATAATGGATAAAGAAGGCTCCTTCCTTAAAGGATAAGATCAATTCCTGGTTTTCGAGAACATTGCCATATTGATCCCCTAAGATAGGAAAGAGGACTTTATTTTCCAGCTCATCCTTGACCGGCTTCCAATCGATATCAAAGAAGTCCGCATACATCGCACTCGGGCCGTTCTCCAAGACATCCATCCACCATTGATTCTCGTCTGAGGCGATGCTCATATGATTGGGTACAATGTCAAGGAGTTGACCCAGCCCATATTTTTTTAGTTCGTTGACAAATTTATTGTAATCCTTTTCGCTTCCGATTTCTGGATTAAGGGCGTTATGGTCGAGAATATCATAACCGTGGAGGCTACCTTTTTTTGCCTTAAAATAGGGAGAAGCGTAACAATCTGAAATACCTAACTCAGCAAGGTAAGAGACGATGGATTTAGCATCAGAAAACCTGAATCGATGATTAAATTGAAGCCTGTAAGTTGCAACAGGAATCCTCTTGTAGGAATCCAAGTCCTCAACCACATGATTGAAGATCTCGCGTATTTTTGCTTCAGGAAGAGATCTCTCCTGCTCCATGGATCTGATTGAATCCTCCTATTCTGAACCCGCTCGTTATGCAATTGTCTTCCATCTGTAAACGGCAAACGCATACCCATCGAGAACGATAACAACATGTGAATCATCTGAATCACTTGACAGGATGGATCCCGGAACAAGGATGCCCAGGCCCCCCCATTCTTCAGAAGCCGACGCGAATACTCTTTCCCACGCCCCCTTTCCGATCATCGTTTCGATTTTGGCGGGGTTTTCATGGAAATTGAAGATGCAGATTGTTCGATCTTCTTCACGTTCACGTTTTATCAGAACCACCTTTTCTTTCTCAAAGGGTTTGATCTCGATTTCCCTCTTATCAAGCGCGGAGAATGAAGAAATTTCCCTTCTCAGTGCGATGAGGGCTTTGTAAAATTCGAAGAGAATCTTATGTTTTTCGTCGTATCGCAGGTCAAGACGGACCTTCGAGCGCAAAAAGGTCGCTTCGTCCTGTGGGTCCGGTATTTCTCCTTCCCACTGAAAACCAGCGAATTCTTCCTTTCTGCCCCTTTTGACCGCCTCGATTAATTCCGGATCCGAGTGGCTGACAAAATACTGAAAAGGCGCTTCCTCACCGTATTCTTCTCCCATGAAAAGGAGCGGGATATTGGGTGAGAGCAATACAACCCCTGCGGCGAGTTTGACGGCTTCGAATGAAACCAGGGTGCTCAGCCTATCCCCTTTCATCCGGTTCCCAATCTGGTCATGGTTCTGCGAAAAGATGACAAATTTGGTGGGAGAGAGGTGGTTCGAAGAATTTCCGTGCCTCCTCTTTCGAAATGACGAGTACTGCCCGCTGTACACAAATCCTTCCCGGAGGGCCTTGGCCAATTGGCCAAAATTTCCGAAATCCTGATAATATCCGTTTCGTTCGCCCGTGAGAAGGGTATGGAGGCAATGATGGAAATCATCGTTCCATTGAGCATCCAGGCCATAGCCACCTTTCGCTGGAGGGTTAATCACACGCGCATCATTGAGGTCGCTTTCGGCAATCACAGCGACATGGCGTCCCAATCTCCTTGCTTGTTGATGGACAGCCTCCCTGACATCATCGAGAACATGCCGGGCACTGAAATCAAAGATCCCATGAACGGCGTCGATCCGAAGACCATCCATATGATATTCCGTTATCCAATAAAGGGCATTATCAATGACAAACCTCCGCACCTCATCGCTTTCAGGACCGTCGAAATTGACGGCAGAACCCCACGGGGTCTTATACCGGTCCGTGAAATACGAGCCATATTCTCCGAGATAATTTCCTTCCGGTCCCAGGTGGTTATAAACCACATCAAGAATCACGGCCAGTCCTATCCGATGGCAGGCATTCACCAGGCTTTTCAACCCGTCCGGGCCGCCATAGCTATTCTGGGGAGCGTAGAAATAAGCGCCATCATAGCCCCAGTTTCTGCTTCCAGGAAACTGCCCAACAGGCATTAACTCGATCGCGGTCACTCCAACCTCATTCCTAAGATAGTCAAGAAGAGGGATGATCGCCCCGAAAGTCCCTTCCTGCGTAAAAGTTCCTGTGTGGATCTCATAAATGACCATCTCCTCCAGGGGAGTGCCTTTCCAATCCCGGTCTTCCCAGCCGAACGCATACGGATCGACCACTTCAGAGGGACCGTGGACTCCTTCCGGCTGAGACCTTGAAACCGGATCGGGTCTGGCTCGATCTTCGTTTAAGAGGTAACAATACCTTTTCCCCCGCTCAAGTCCCTGGACAAAGGTTGAAAAATAGCCCCTGTCCCCGGCGCTCATTCGGTAGAGTTCCTTGTCACCGATGATGACCAGTGAAATGGAGGAAACCTCCGGAGCCCAAACCTTGAATTGAACTCCCTGAGGGGTCACATTTGCTCCCAAGCCGAGAGCCCACATTGTTTTGTCTGGCCTCTTTTTCATCATCCTGAGTCTTTGGAAGAATTCTTGTTTACACCTTCTTCACGCAGTTTAAGGTCCCGTATGGGTTTTCGACGCACTCATCGCAATCCGGGTCGTTCTGCCATTCTCCATCCACATGGAACCGGTACTGATACGTTCCAGGCCCAAGATTGAGAGAGGCCTTCCAGTTCCCCTTCTTGTCTTTTTTCATTGGATGGCTGGCTGGATTCCAGTCATTGAATTCCCCTGCAACGGAGACACTTTCAGCGTGCGGGGCAAAGAAGCTGAAGCTCACCTTTTTTGCTTTTTCTTTCTTCTCGGCAGGTTTCATCGCGGTTGACCTCCTTTTTTATAGAATGTCATTCTGTTTTCACGTTTTTCTATGTCGTCTTCAAGAAGTATCATACTAACTCTCCGATTTCTTTAAAAGTTTTCTTCAAATAAGATACCAAAGCTGTCCGGGTTTGTAAATGGGGGAAAGAATGTATTCTATGGAAAAAAATACAGTAATTTGATGAATTCTTCTACTTTTTGAGCGGCTTTGCAAACCTGCCGCCCTTTTTAAAAAGAGTTGCAACATGCATACCCGTTTCAGAAATGATGACAAAAGGCACGAAATTTCAAGGCATTTTAAATTATCAGTGTTGATTTCCAATAATTTCCAAGACATGCATGCGTGGCATTTTGGGACATGTTGTCCAGAAAATCCCCAAAGACAGACTACATGATCACCATCTCTTCGCTGAAGAAGCCAGGACATGCCAAATCCATGGTGGGAGTTGACTTCACTGGCAAGAACAACTGACAGGTGGATTTTAATGAGGGCCCCGAGAAGACACTTGAAATAACGGGGATAGAAAAGTAATATTAAGGACAATTTGGGTGCGCTGGATCGAAGCCGCAGATCATGTTCTATTATATCGGTCTGGTTATGGGTGCCGTCTTAATTCTTCTTGGATTCGCGGGAAGTGTCCTTCCTGCCCTTCCGGGTCCGCCGCTCAGTTTCGTTGGGTTATTTCTTTTCGCCCTGGCCCGTGATTTCTCGCCCCCGCTGACTCCGACTCTCGTCATCACTATGCTCATCGTGACGATCGCTGTAGTCGTAGTCGATTATTTTATCCCCTTCATAGGAGCTAAAAAATATGGGGCATCGAAATGGGGAATCTACGGCTCGATAGGCGGCATGATCATCGGCGCCTTTTTTTCACCTCTTGGAATGCTTCTCGGTGCCTTTATCGGTGCGGTATTGGTTG
>DATIGG010000576.1:0-9939 GCA_035454825.1 Thermodesulfobacteriota bacterium
TAAATTTCTCATAGCCAGCGTGAAAGACGATGGTCTTGGGTTTTAGGAATCTTGCTAATTCCATCGTCCTTGAGAACCGATCCAGCGTCACCTCTTTGATCCTTCGGTCTACCCCTCCGGGACTTAAATCCATGAAAGGGCCATGGATCGTCACTTCAAGCCTATTTTGTTGGAGCGTTTCCGCCAGTTGCTTTGCCTCTTTCTCTTTGCAGGTGTCCAAATCGTTCCCGCTGAAATAGATTTCAGGATGGATCCGGTTTTTGATAGCGAAATCAACGCGATCAATGAGCATGGGGTAGGGAACATTGATATGGATGAGGGGCATCGATCGTTTCTCCTGTTCCTCGAGTAATAGTCATTTTATATCATTCTCTCCTGTAAAACTCAACCCACCGGGTTCTCCGCAATTCAGACGCGGGACTTCAAACGTTCCACACCAGACTTTTCGCTGATTGTATTCGTGTCCGCTCTTTGTCTATCCTAAGATCTGGGGTCTAAGGGTCGAATGTCTGATTCACAGCATCTTCACATTGAAATGGGAAGAAAATTTATGGTATAAGTCTTCAAGGAGGTAGTTTTATGTTTAATATCGGATTGCCGGAGATGTTGATCATTTTGGCAATAGCCCTGATTGTCTTTGGACCCAATAAGCTTCCGGACCTCGCCAGAGCCTTTGGCAAGGCAATGCGGGAATTCAAAAAGGCAACAGAGGAAGTAAAAGAGAGTTTTCGTGAGGAAACGAAGGATTTAGAGGAAATCAAGAGCAATCTCGCTCAAGAGAATCTCCTCGCCGATTTGGCCGGAGCAGTTGAGGAGGAAACCATGGCCGAGCCCCCGTATCAGAGTACGGGGCAGGCTCCTCCTCAATCCGAGGGTACAGGAGAGACATCCCTGTCCACGGAGGCAACCGCAGAATCACTGACATCTGGAGAACTATCCGCCCCTGTTGGGCCTTCCTCGGAGACCGTCGCGGTTGGCGAGACGAGCACCCAGGAAGAGATCCTCGCTCCTCCAAAGACATCCCTCCCGGGAGGGGAAGAAAAGAGCAAAAAAGAGGAGAAAGGGAAAGAGGGAAAGGAAGGAATTTCTTCGCATGGATGAGAAGAAACTCCCCTTGACGAGTCACCTTCAGGAATTAAGAAAACGTCTGATCCTTTCCTTTATCGCAGTCGGAGTTGGATTTGTCATCTGCTATGCCTTTGCCGATTCTCTTTTTGATCTTCTTGCCAAACCTTTGATGAATATGATGCCTGCCGGAGGGACCCTTATCTTTATAAGCGTGGCCGAGGCCTTCTTTACCTACATGAAGGTCGGTTTCATTGGAGGCGTCATCCTGGCTTCTCCCCTCATTCTTTACCAAATCTGGGCGTTTGTTGCGCCGGGTCTCTATCGTCATGAGAAGAGATACGCTGTCCCTTTTGTTCTTGGCGGTTCCCTGTTCTTCATGCTTGGAGTCCTCTTTGGATACTATGTTGCCATTCCCGTTGGATTCCGGTTTCTCTTGGGGTTTGCCACGGATTTCATCAAACCGATGCCGAGCATGAAGGAGTACCTGACATTCACCATAAAGTTTTTGCTCGCCTTTGGCCTTGTCTTTGAATTTCCTGTCGTTCTGGTCCTCTTGGCACGGATTGGGGTGGTGGACGCAAAGATGATGGCAAAACAGAGGAAGTACGCCATCCTCCTTGTCTTCGTCCTCGCTGCGGCTGTGACTCCATCTCCTGACCTTCTCACCCAGGTGCTTACGGCTATCCCCCTGATCGGCCTCTACGAGCTGAGCATCCTGCTTTCCAAAATCTTCGGGAAAAAGAAGAAAGAAGCTCCTGAGGCCACCTGATCGGTTATTTCAATAACCAAATCCCAAGAACCCATCATCATTGGACGGGTTTGCCCAAGTCCGGGAAACGATGTTGAGTTAGGACCAGCGGCGACCCTTTTCACTTTTCTCTACGATCCGGAGATGAAACGGTTCCTGGTGTTTTTACCAAAAAGGACACTCATCATCTGATTTCGAAGTTTTTCCATTGAGTTTTCCTTGGGCCGCCCGGATCAATGCTTCAAAGTCATTCATCTGGAATCCACGAATCTTAATGAGGCTTTCAGCAATGCCATCAATTCCACGAGTCGTATCCAATTCCTCTTTTACTTCTTCCAAAAGATGAGGCCAGTCGTGCTCCACTTTATGGATCATTTTTTTCAGCATCAGCATGACGTCTTTCCAGTTGGCTTTGGGATCAATCATGATCCTGACATCGACACCGTCCATTAGCTCATAGGCGCGGCGTGCCTGAAACCAAAGGCCATCTTCGTCAGGTTGCATGAGGTTATCCTCATTTCCGGTGGTTTTAAAGGCGTCAATTTCGACAAATAGTTTTGGTTCCCTTGTTTGATACCTCTCCAAAAGTTCCTTTTTTGTTGGATTTCCCATGACTCGGTTCTCCTCAAAAATTAACTTTGCAATAACAATTTAGCTGTTTGAAATAATCTTGTTAAATCCCTCCCTACCTCCCTTTTTCCAGAGAGAGGAGAGTCCCGCCTAAGGCGGGATTGACAAAGGGGGATAAAGGAGGATTTGATGTCTTTTTCAAAGCGCTAAAGTATTAAACTTTACGCCTTTCTCGAGCCCTCTTTTAACAGAATTCTTAATTTCTGAAGGTTCCTTTTGTTGAAGAATTGGAATTGCAGCCCGTAGCAATGCACTTTCTTACTTTTTCGGACTGCTAAATCCGCCCAGATGATCTTTGCAATTCCCCGAACGGTCTTTAATTCCCATCCTTTTGCAAAAAGAATTTCAATTTTCAGAACCTCGCCAGAATTCAATTCTTCGGGAAGGTAGACAAGGATTCCTCCTTCACTCGCATTGCCGACGATTCCCCCATAGTGGTCTTTATTATTTGCACGAGAATAACTCATGGGAAGTTTGAAATAAAGCCTGGGATGTTTTCTTCTCTCTATGGTCATGCCTTTCCGTTTTGGGATTGGCCCCCCTATTTTACGGTTTTTCGTCGCGGTTGGAAACTCGGTGATGACTGCCATGAAGACCTCCTTTCATAAGGCTTATGCTGGAGTACTGGAATATTTCCATTCTACCATTTCATTTGTTATCTTTGCGTTCTTCCATTCTTCCATAATTCCATTACTCCAATACTCCATTATTTTGTATTTTGTTGTTCCATCAGCAGTTGCATAGAAGATTACTTGCTTGGCTTAAAAAAGTCAACAAAATTATATGGATATGGAAATAAAAAGGGTTCCTGCGCTCAGATACTGGAAAGCAGGCTTTAGCCTCCAGACTTTATCTGCAAAGGTGATCACCTCTCGCACTGTCCTCAAACGTTGTCCCACAGTACTTCCGTGCATTTTCTTTGTAATTCCCGGCCATCTCAGCGCTCAGTCCAGTGCCTGGAGTCTATGGTCTAATGTCTGTATCCCGGGAGTGAGGGATTTTAAATTGACAAACGAGGCTTCATTGTGGTAAAAATTATAATGAATTGTTTGATTTAATTCTTTAACCTCATAAAATTATTGGTGTTTAGTTAAGAAAACGCTGACGCAATTTTGGAGGATTCTTTTGCGCGCTTTTTCTCTCCATCAGATCCCCGCTTCTTTTGGCTGAAATAGCGGGAAGCCGGTGGGGGAGTTAGGCAGATAAGGCCGGGGTGGCGAAATTGGGATACGCGCGAGACTTAGGATCTCGTGGTCGAGAGACTGTGCGGGTTCGAGTCCCGCCCTCGGCACCATGAACGAGCCAATCCTCAATTTCATACAGGACGTGATAGTCGGAATCATCAATTCGATCACTAAAGGGAAGTCATGATGAAAGTGAATATTGAAGACATCAGCGGTGTGAAGAAGAAGGTTCACGTTGAAATTTCAGAAGACCAAGTGACCCAAGAGATCAACGCCATCTATGAGGATTTGAAAAAGACGGCGAAAATAAAGGGCTTTCGCCCCGGAAAGGTTCCCCGGCAGATCCTGCAGAGGTACTTCAAGGATTATGTGAAGGGAGAGGCCCTCCAGAAATTGATTCAGAATACTTATCCCAAGGCCTTTGAAGATTCACAACTTCATCCGGTTTCTGCTCCGATCATCGACCCTCAAGAACTTGAGATTGGAAAACCGTTTCAATACTCTGCCATCATCGAAATCAAACCTGACCTAAAGCTGGAGAGGTACTTCGGCCTGGATGTCGAGGGGAAGAAGGAAGAGGTGAAGGATGAGGACGTGGAGGAGCGACTCAAAGGACTCCAGAACCTTTATGCGAATTTAAAGACGATTTCAGAGCCAAGGCCCATCCAGAACAGAGATTTTGTCATCCTGGATTACGAGGCCAGCATGGAGGGCAAGCCCCTGGAGGAAGGGAAGGCCGTTGATTATACCATCGAGGTTGGAAGCGGTCGTTTCATCCCGGCTTTCGAAGAGAAGCTCATTGGAGGAAAACCAGAGGAAGAAAAAGAGATCGAGGTCTCCTTTCCTGAAGATTATGGGTATAAGAAATGGGCCGGGAAGACCGTTACCTTTCATGTCAAAATCAAAGAGATCAAGGAAAAGATCCTCCCCCCCCTGGATGATGAGTTTGCAAGAGATCTCGGGAGTTACTCCTCCCTGGAAGAGTTAAAGGCTCAGTTGAGACAGGATCTGGAAAAGGAAAAAAAGTTGGCTTTAGAGCGTCACCTAAAAGACCAGTTAGTGGACCAATTGTTACAGGCCAATCCTTTCGAGCTGCCGGGAAGTTTAGTGGAGGAGCAGGCTAAGTCTCTGGTATCTGACACGAAGATGAGGTTATCCTCTCAGGGAATGGCCTTTGAGAGCCTGGGTGTCTCAGAGGAGAAACTGCAGGAGGATTACCGGGAGACAGCACAGAAACAGGTCCGGACCTTTTTGATACTTGAAAAGATCTCTGAGCAAGAGGGAATAGCCGTCACCGATGAAGAGGTGGAAGAACGGCTGAAAGAGATCTCCGAGAAGACCCATCAGAAATTGGACGTGGTCAAGCGTCACTATGAGAAGAATGCACTGATTCCTGAAGTGAAAGCAGGAATCCTGAGCAATAAGACCCTGAATCTTCTCCTTGAAAAAGCCAATATCACGTATCAATAGGAAGAATGGTAGGGAAGCGTAATCGTTTGACTCCCGAGAGAGGAAATGAGGATGACATTGATACCCATTGTGATCGAAAGGGATGGAAGGGGCGAGAGGGCCTATGATATTTACTCGCGCCTTCTCAAGGAGAGAATCGTCTTCGTGGGGACACCCATCGATGACGACGTCGCTAATCTGGTCATTGCCCAGATGCTTTTTCTGGAGTCAGAGGACCCGGATAAAGATATCCACCTCTATGTCAATTCCCCGGGGGGCGTGGTCACCTCTGGTCTGGCCATCTATGATACCATGCAGTACATCCGTCCAAAGGTTTCGACGCTGTGCATGGGACAGGCTGCAAGCATTGCTGCCCTGCTTCTCTCAGCGGGAGACAAGGGAAGACGCTATGCGTTGCCTCATTCCAGAATCCTCATCCATCAACCCATGGGCGGTTTTCAGGGTCAGGCCTCTGACGTCGACATCCAGGCCCGTGAGATCCTTCGGCTTCGAGCTGAACTGAACCAAATTCTGGTCAGGCACACGCATCAACCCATTGAGCGGATTGAGGCCGATACGGATCGCGATTTCTACATGAACGGCCTTCAGGCCAAGGAATACGGGATCATCGATGAAGTGGTGATCCAACGTCCTGTTCGCTCCCCAAGATAAGATCGTCCTTCAGAAAGGAGAAGAGGATGAAGACGAACGAAGGAAATTACGGGACCGTTTTACGTTGTTCTTTCTGCGGGAAAAGCCAAGACGAGGTCCGGAAGTTGATTGCCGGCCCCACGGTCTATATCTGTGACGAGTGCATCGAACTCTGCAACGAGATCATTGCTGAAGAAGCGGAGGAGCGGTTTGCCCCCGGCCGGATGACCGTTCCCAAACCGATGGAGATTAAGGCAAGACTCGATGAATATGTCATCGGACAGGAACATGCGAAAAAGATCCTTTCCGTGGCCGTCCATAACCACTACAAACGGATTGATAGCCGTGTGCAATCGGGCGAAGTGGAACTTCAGAAATCGAATATCCTTCTCATCGGTCCAACAGGATCAGGGAAGACGCTCCTGGCTCAGACCCTGGCCAAGATCCTTGATGTTCCTTTTACGATTGCGGATGCAACCTGCCTCACCGAGGCCGGTTACGTGGGCGAGGATGTAGAGAATATCATCTTGGCCCTTCTTCAGGCGGCAGATTATGATGTCGAACGGACCCAGAAGGGAATTGTCTATATTGACGAGATCGACAAGATCTCGAAGAAGTCAGACAGTCCCTCGATTACACGCGATGTCTCCGGGGAGGGAGTCCAGCAAGCCCTTCTCAAGATCATCGAGGGGACCGTTGCCAGTGTCCCGCCCAAAGGGGGTCGGAAACATCCGCAGCAGGAGTTTATTCAAATCGATACAACCAATATTCTTTTCATCTGCGGAGGAGCGTTCGTCGGGCTGGAGAAACTGATTGAGCAGCGGATCGGGGGGAAGACGATCGGATTTGGGGCAGAGATCAAGGTTCGGAAGGAAATGGCGATGGGAGAGGTCCTCCGAGAGGTTCAGCCGGAGGATCTTCTTAAGTTCGGATTGATTCCGGAGTTCATCGGAAGGCTTCCGGTGATTGCAACCTTAGATGAATTGAGCATTGAGGCCCTCATCGATATTCTGAAGAAACCTAAGAATGCCCTGATCAAGCAGTATCAGAAACTCTTTGATTTCGAGAACGTGAAACTCCGGTTTACCGAAGGCGCCCTGATGGCTATTGCCAAGGAGGCCCTGAAGAGGAAATCAGGAGCCCGGGGGCTTCGGTCGATCATGGAAAATATCATGCTGGATGTGATGTATGAGATTCCCTCCCAGCCCAATATCCAGGAGTGCATCATCAGCGATGAGGTTGTCCTCAACCGTGAAAGTCCAATCCTCCTCTATGAGAAAGGGGTCGAAGTGGCCTAAATCCACCTTTCGAAGTCCGGAACCCGTGCCCCGCTCAATGGGGGCAAATTCCAAAATTACGGTCCATGTCAAAGTGCGGGAGATTCAATCCTTTGGATTCAAGGGGTCCCGAATGATCTCCTCTTCCCCTTGAGACAGTGTCGCAAGTGCGTCCATGGTTCACGCCGCGCAAGGCGAGCGGCGAATGGTGACGCAATCTCTCTCGGGAGAGGAGGAAAGTGATCCCGTTCTGGAAGAGAGGGAGCCATTCATCTTCTTTAATCAATCGGGCCCTGGTTGCGGATTTGGCAAATTGAATTGGTTATAATAAATGCAAAGATTAAATGAGGCAATGCAACGATGGAAAACTTAAACGATAGAGGTAAAAAATTTACGGTTTCACTTCTTCCGCTAAGGGATATCATTCTATTTCCGCATATGGTGGCGCCTCTGTTGGTCGGCAGGGACCGGTCGATCCGTGCCATTGAATCCTCGATGGAAAAGGATCAGAGGCTTTTCTTTGTCCTCCAGAGAGTCACAAAAGTCAACGATCCCCGTGAAGATGACCTCCATATGATTGGAACGTTGGGGACGGCCATCCAGTTTGTGAAACTTTCCGATGGAACGGTGAAGGTTCTTGCAGAGGGCGAGTGTCGGGGACGACTCCTTCGATTGATTCCACACGAGCCCTATGCGCTGGCTGAAGTTGAGGAAATCGAAACCTTCTCTCACCCCACATTAGAGACAGAGGCAATGATGCGCAGCGTGGTGAATCTCTTTGGAACCTATGCAAAGCTGGCTCAGCGGGGGAATTCCGAACTGCTTGCTTCCCTATCGAAAATGGATGACCCCGACCGGTTGACCGATACAATGGTCGTTCATATCAGCCTGAAGTTGGAGGATAAACAGAGACTGCTGGAGATCCTGCGTCCGGAAAAGAGACTGGAAGAGCTCTACCGGCTTCTTCGAACAGAGATCGAGATTCTTCAGATGGAGCATAAGATCCGGGAGCGGGTCAAAAAGCAGATGGAGAAAAGTCAAAAGGAGTATTATCTCAACGAGCAGATGCGGGCGATCCAGAAGGAGCTGGGCGATAAGGACGACTTTTCTGCAGAGATGAGGGAGTTGGAATCCAAGATCAAAGAAAAGAAGATGTCCAAAGAGGCGACACAGAAGGTAGAAAAGGAGTTTAAGAAGTTAAAGCTGATGCCGCCGATGTCGGCAGAGGCGACGGTGGTTCGAAATTATATTGATTGGTTTCTTTCCCTTCCGTGGAGTTATTGTACGAAAGACAAACTGGACCTCACGAAGGCTGAAAAGATCCTGGATGAAGATCATTATGGCTTGAAAGAGGTGAAAGAGAGGATTCTGGAATACCTGGCTGTGCAGGGCCTCGTGAAAAAGATCAAGGGGCCCATTCTCTGTTTTGTGGGACCTCCGGGCGTTGGAAAGACCTCTTTGGCAAAATCGATCGCAAGATCGATGGGACGTCGTTTCGTCAGGCTTTCTCTGGGGGGCGTGCGGGATGAGGCCGAGATCCGGGGACATCGAAGAACCTATGTGGGGGCTCTGCCTGGCAAAATCATCCAGTCCATCAAGAAGGCGGGGGCGAATAATCCCGTTTTTTTACTGGATGAAGTGGACAAGATGAGCACCGACTTCCGTGGGGATCCTTCGGCGGCCCTCCTTGAAGTGCTCGACCCCGAGCAAAACCATACCTTCAATGACCATTATTTGGACGTGGACTATGATCTCTCCAAAGTCTTCTTCATCACGACTGCCAATACCCTCTATTCCATTCCCCCTCCGCTACAGGATCGGATGGAGGTCATCCGAATCGCAGGCTATACCGAACCGGAGAAGGTCCAGATCGCGCAGAAATTTATCGTTCCCAAGCAGATCAAAGCCAATGGGCTGGCTCCAGAGAATATTCACTTTTCCGACGCGGCGATCCGTAAAATGATTCAGGGTTACACCCGGGAGTCAGGCGTAAGGAATTTAGAGCGGGAAATCGCCTCGATCTGCCGGAAGATGGCGAAGAAGGTTCTTAAGGAGGGGAAAGAGGTCTCCGTGAGAATCACGGCTGAGGGCATTGAGAGATATTTGGGGGTTCCAAAATTTCGTTATGAAAAAGGAGAAAACCAGAGCCAGGTCGGATTAGCCAATGGGTTAGCCTGGACCGAGGTGGGCGGGGAACTTCTGACCACCGAAGTGACTGTCATGCAGGGGAAGGGAAACCTGATCATCACCGGGAAGTTGGGCGAGGTGATGCAGGAGTCAGCCCAGGCCGCCATGAGTTATGTGAGGTCAAGAGCAGAGAGACTCGGGCTTGAGAAGAGTTTTTATCAAAGACTCGATACCCATATTCACATTCCGGAGGGAGCAATCCCGAAGGATGGGCCCTCTGCCGGAATCACCATGGCGACAGCCATTGTCTCAGCCCATCTCAAAGTCCCGGTAAGGAGCGATCTGGCCATGACGGGTGAGATTACACTGAGAGGCAGGGTTCTTCCCATTGGAGGATTGAAAGAAAAGATTCTGGCTGCCCACCGTGCAGGGATCAAAAGGGTCCTTATTCCCAAGGACAACGAAAAAGATATCAAAGAGATCCCGGTCAAGATTCTAAAGTCGATCGAATTAATCCAGGTGGACCATATGGACGAGGTCTTGAGGAGGGCGCTGGTCTTAGATCATCCAGAACATTTTCTTGCCCCAAAACCAAAAGACGTAACCACCCATGAGATCGAGATGGATGCAGGCGTCACGGCGTGAAAAAGGTGGCTGGGGCTCCGAAAAGGAAGCAAAACGTTTCTTGACATAGCGAAGACGATTTTATAAAATTGATCTCACGGGCGGGTAGCTCAATTGGGAGAGCGCCGGCCTTACAAGCCGGAGGTCACAGGTTCAATCCCTGTTCCGCCTACCAATCAAA
>DATIGG010000577.1:0-6814 GCA_035454825.1 Thermodesulfobacteriota bacterium
CCGGACACTCGAGATGAGAGACGGCCAGATTTGCCAGATTGAGTGTGAGCCGCAACCCATTTACTGCGACAATGCAGCGGCGGACTTGCCACGAATGAAGTAAATTATCTGACAGAAGGCGAACAGTGACAGTCAGGTGACTTATTGATGATAAAGAGCAAGTCTTGTTTCATTATTCTTTGTCTCGTTGCTGTCTCGTTTGCAGCGGGACCTCAGGATTTAACTCCCTCCCCAAAGGAGAAATGCCCTGTTTGCGGGATGTTCGTTTCGATGTTTGTCGACTGGAGTGCCAGGATCGGGTTTAAAGATTCTTTGTATGTATTTTTTGACGGAGCCAAGTGTATGTTTAAGTATCACTTGAATATAAAGAAATATAATCCGGCAAGAAACAAGAATGATGTGACGGTGATTTCTGTGAAAGACTATTATTCTAAAACATCCATCGACGCCCTGCAGGCATTTTATGTTATCTGGAGCGATGTTTATGGACCCATGGGTCATGAACCCATTCCTTTTGAAAAAGAAGCCGATGCAAAGAAGTTCCTGAAAGAGCACAAAGGCAAAAAAATTCTGAGGTTCAAGGAGATCAACCCAAATCTGATCAAGTCACTCGATAATCCTTGAATAAGAAATGTTCCCGGTGTTTAAGCGGATATCCCCTCCATGATCATTGTTTGAGGATTCTTTGCCTTCGAAAATTTACCGGACAAAGGCCTTACGGCCAGCATAAACGGCGGCGTTACCTAACTCTTCCTCAATCCTTAACAACTGGTTGTATTTTTCAACGCGTTCTCCTCGGCAAGGTGCGCCTGTTTTGAGGTGTCCTGTGCCCATCGCCACAGTAAAATCAGCGATGAAGCTGTCCACGGTCTCGCCGCTGCGGTGAGATACCATGGCCCCCCATCCTGCCTTGCGGGCCATCTCAATTGCAGCCATGGTTTCGCTCAACGTGCCAATCTGATTAAGCTTGATAAGGACAGCATTCGCTACTTTATCAGTGATTCCTCTCTCGATGCGTTTAACATTGGTCACAAACAGGTCGTCGCCCACCAGTTCGATTTTACTGCCCAAGGTCTGATTGAGAAGCTTCCATCCCTCCCAATCATCTTCTGCTAATCCGTCTTCCAAGACAACAATGGGGTATTTCTTGACCCATGCGGCGTACATTTTCACCATCTCTTGCGAGGTCACCTTCCGGCCTTCTGTGCGCAAATGATAATAACCATCTTCATAAAAACTGCTCGAAGCCGGATCAAGAGCAACGGCGATCTGCTGACCCGGCCGATAGCCTGCCTTTTCAATGGCCTGAAGGATCAGTTCGACCGCATCTGAGTTCTTTTTCAATGCAGGCGCAAAGCCGCCTTCGTCTCCAACGCCCGTTGAGTAGCCAGCCTCTTTCAGAACGTTCTTAAGAGAATGATAGGTCTCACTCCCCCAGCGCAGAGCCTCCCGGAAATGGGTCGCTCCAACAGGAGCGATCATAAACTCCTGCAGATCCGTGCCCTGCCAGTTTGCATGGACCCCGCCATTCAGGATGTTGAACATGGGGACAGGCAAAAGTTTCGCCGATAGTCCTCCTAAGTAGCGATACAGGGGTAATCCAACTGCCAGAGCAGCGGAGCGGGCGACGGCCAAGCTGACGCCCAGAATGGCATTTGCCCCAAACTTGCTCTTGTTGGGAGTGCCGTCAAGGTCCAGCATCACCTGGTCCACTCCGGCTTGATCCAACGCATTCAACCCTATCAAGGCCTTGGTGATCTCTTTGTTGATGTGCTCAACCGCCAGAAGCACCCCTTTCCCGCCATATCGCTTCTTGTCTCCATCACGCATTTCAAGGGCCTCATGGGCGCCAGTGGATGCACCAGAAGGGACCGCGGCTCGACCATGAGCGCCGGATTCGAGCATGACCTCTACCTCCACAGTAGGATTCCCACGAGAATCCAGAATCTCACGCGCCCCAATTTGATTTATCTTCGTTGACATTTTTTACCTCCTTTATACCGTGGTGCGATATTTTGTTTACCTCCACTTAAAGAACCCATAAAGAGTTGCAAGGAGAAAATAATGACACTCTAACCAAGAACAAAAAAGCAAGAGACAACCCACATCTTAACTTTCATCTTATCATAAAGAGATGAAAGATCCTAAAATAAAAAAACCTTCCACGTAACCCCTCAGACGGTGTGAAAAAATCGAATTCTCCCTGGCGCCATCATTCCGGCCCACAAGGGTGGGCGGATTGGAGAAACTTTAGGGCAAAACCTACTGGAGTTAAATTACATGGGCTAAGTCTGCTTAATAATACTGATTTATTAAAAAGGAAGGTTGCCCATAACATCTGATGACCCGCATCCTAAAGCTTCGACAAGACACACATCCTTGCGAGCCGGAGCACAGTTTCCCGATTTTTTCACAGTTTCTCAGACGGTCGCAGATCTACAAGCGTGGTCTATCACGATCAAGGAAGTGGGGAAGATCGATTAAAGATGCCTTGTTTTGACAGGAAAATCTATGTATCATAGAGGTAAATCGGGGAAAATGACTCTGATAAAAAGGAGCGCCACCCTAAAATCTTGGATATCCCAAATTTTGACTGTCCGTAGAGGGTTGATCCGGTCTGTATGAATTACCGGATAACTTCTTTCAGTTGGAATCTATAATAAGAACCCATGTCCATTATCTACGGTATCCTTGAAAGGATTACATACTACAACGAAGAAAACAGCTTCTTGGTTGCACAGCTCCAGGAAAAAGCGAAAAGAGAACTGACAACCATCGTCGGGAATCTCTCAGGTATCAATCCAGGGGAATCCTTAAAGCTCTCCGGGAGATGGGTTCACAACAAGAGGTTCGGCGAGCAGTTTCAGGTTGAAAGTTATGAAGTTACCGTCCCTGCCACCGTACATGGCATAAGAAAATACCTCGGTTCTGGTCTGATCAAGGGCATTGGTCCAATCATGGCAGAAAGGATTGTTAAGAAATTTGCTCTGGAGACTCTCGACATTATCGAGAAGACTCCTGATCGGTTATCAGAAGTGGATGGGATTGGCGCAAAAAGGATTGCCATGATCACGAAGGCCTGGGAGGAACAGAAGGAGATCAAGGAGATCATGGTCTTTCTTCAGGGGCACGGCGTGAGTGCTACTTATTCAGCTAAGATTTACAAAGAGTACGGAGACAAATCCATCGAAGTCGTTAAAGAAAACCCTTATCGCTTAGCCAAGGACATTCGCGGCATAGGCTTCGTTACGGCAGACAAGATTGCGCAAAACGTCGGCATCGATCCCCATTCCCTTGTGAGGGCGAAGGCAGGGGTAATCTACGTGCTGAACCAGCTCAGCGAAGAAGGGCATGTTTACTACCCGGAAAGAGGCCTCATCCAAAAAGCCAACGAGATATTGAAAGTTGAAAAGGAGACTATTTCCAAAGCCATTGAAGATCTCTCCAGGGAAAGAGGGGTTTTCCTTGAAGCAATAAACAGAGAAGAGGATGAGAAACCAGTCTATCTGGCCCCCTTTTACGCGGCAGAAACAGGTGTTGCTCACCTACTGAAGGGATTAAGAGAATCTTCTTCAAACATCAGGCCCATTCATCAAGAAAAAGCCATCGAATGGGTCCAGCAAAAATTGAATATTCGACTGGCTGAGAAGCAGAAAGAGGCTGTCATCCTGGCTGCAAGTTCAAAGGTATTAATTATTACCGGCGGCCCAGGAACGGGGAAGACCACCATCATCACAGCCATAATAAAGATCTTTCAACAATTGAAGTTAAGAATCCATCTCGCAGCCCCAACAGGAAGGGCGGCCAAACGGATGAGCGAAGCCACAGGTTGGGAGGCCAAAACGATCCACCGACTTCTTGAATACTCTCCCCAGAAGGGAGGGTTTAAGAAAGACCAGAATGATCCTTTGGAGTCGGATGTCGTCATTATAGACGAAGCCTCCATGGTAGACACCCTTTTGATGTACTCTCTTCTTAGAGCCATTCACTCCGAATCTCATCTCGTATTGGTAGGAGACGTAGACCAGCTTCCCTCGGTCGGACCCGGGAATGTCCTGAAGGATATTATCGATTCTGACTCCTTCGCCGTGGTGAGACTGACAGAGATTTTTCGCCAAGCCCAGGAAAGCATGATCACCGTCAATGCTCACCGGATCAATCAGGGAGAGTTCCCTCAAATCAAAGGAAAGGAGGATGCTGATTTTTACTTTATCCAGGAAGAGGACCCGGAAAAAGCCTTAAGTAAAATTATCACCCTTTGCTCAGAAAGGATTCCCCAGCGTTTTGGTTTCCGCCCTGTCAGGGACATTCAGGTTTTGACTCCCATGCATAGAGGAACGATCGGGGTAAGTAACTTAAATATGGAGTTCCAGAAGAAGTTCAATCCTGGCCCATCAGGGATCACGCACGGGAGCCGAACGTTCAAATTAGGTGACAAGGTGATGCAGATTACCAATAACTATGACAAGGATGTTTTTAATGGAGACATTGGATGGATATCGAAGATGAATCAGGAGGAGAGGGAGGTCACCATAGACTTCGATGGGAGGCCGATAACTTACGATTTTTCAGAGCTTGATGAGGTGGTTTTGGCCTATGCTATTTCTGTTCACAAATCACAAGGAAGCGAGTATCCGGCCGTAGTTTTTCCGGTTATGACTCAGCATTACCTTCTTCTCCAGAGGAATCTGATTTATACTGGTATTACAAGGGCAAGAAAGTTGGTTGTATTGGTGGGAACGAAAAAGGCCTTGGCTATTGCCATAAAGAACAACAAGCCCCAAATGAGGTTTACACACCTTCGGGAAAGATTGATGACTTCAGCCTACCCGGGAATTTGCTGAGCCGATATTTCTTACACTTTTATCCATCGGCGTTGAAGACCGTAATAAAGGAGTAATCCTGCTAAATAAGCCACTCCCATATTCCACATGGCCGTGCCGGCAGTGACGAGAAGAACGAATAGATTCTGTTTCTTGAGTTTGACATCCTTAACAACCAGCGCCAGTTCAACTCCTGCAAAGAAGAGGATCACGCCCAGGATCGAGCGTGGGAAGACCTGGAAAATCAGTGACACAGAATCGCTTAAAAAAAGCCCTGTCAAGAGCACGATCGCACCCAAGATCACCAGGGCCCCACCTGTTTTGGCGCCGAACCTTATGTGACCGGCCATGCCTCCTGCTCCATGGCACATCGGGATCCCGCCCATAAACGTACTTACTAAATTCATCACACCGTGGTCGATGGAAATCGTCTTGGCTGTGACCTTACGGTCAGTGAAGTATTGATTATTTTCGGCAACAGTCCCGATGATGGCATTGCCGAGTGTGAGAGGAGCCTGTGGAAGCCCTAAAATGACGAAGCCAGCGAGAAGGTCTTGCCATGACATCCGCGCGAACGTCAATTCAGGGAACCGAAACCGAACGGAAATATGAGAAAGTTCCCCAAATAAGTCTGGTTTTTGAATAAGAGCGAGAACGACGCCATATGCCAGAAGGGCCAGCATGGCTGGAAGGCGCTTGCTACTGAGAAGGAGCAAAGTTATGATGACGCCTCCAATCGCAAACAGCGGTTCAGTCCTCATCATGTTTAACCCCTCCACAACAAAACTCAGGCCCAACCCAAGCATAATGCCGCGAACCACAGGTTTGGTGGTGATTTTCTCTATCCATGTGATGGCCCCGGTCAATCCCATCAAAAGCCAGAAAAGCCCTGTGAAAACTCCTGACCCCCAAATCATTCCATGAGTGATAGCCTCCGGATGGGCAATCGCCATCCCTCCAATCGCTTTCATGGGCTGAATCGGGACGGGCGTTCGAAAATAAAGTCCTACGAAGATCTTAAAGAGACCAAAGGCAACGAGAATTCCCAGGGGGTCCATTTTATTGAGCGTGATGTAGCCGACAACAAATGGGATTAAGGTCCCGAGATCCCCGAACGCACCGGCAAACTCCATTTTGTTATAGTCATTGCCCCACAACCGCATGGTCATCACCTCTTGCGTTGACGAATGATCGCAGTTTCTGCCGGAATCTTTTTTCAACAGCAGCCTGGAGATCCTCAAAAAGAGCATCCGATGTCTTGGCGAAGGTTTTCCCTTTGGGTGTCAATTGGGCTCCCCTGTTCCTTCCCCCTAACTTTGTCTCTATGATCTTAAAACCTGCTCGTTGCTCAATCCTTTTTATTGCTCCCCAGGCATGTCGGTAGGACATCCCAAATTCGTCAGCGGCTCTCTGAATGGAACCCAATCGATCTACCGCCAAAAGCAAAGCCGTTTTGCCACTGCCAACCACGACTTCTCCCTCATTCTCAATCCAGAATTTCGACCTTATCTCCATGAATAACCTCCTCGACTTGGAACCAGGCAGAATAATATGCTATCAAAAGCATATTGTCAAGATAAGATCAATGGAAACGTTTAGTCGATTATTCTTGATTTCTCTTGTAAATCACTTCTATTGGCTTAGATTCTCCATAGCTACCCAGATGGGTTCTGTTTGACCATGATCTTCATGCCAGACGTAATAGATCTTATTGCCTACGACCTGGAATTGAGGATCGTATTTCCCAAAAGATGATTTTGTTCTCTTTCCAGCTTCCCAACCTGTTCCATCCTCATTCACTGAAGCAGTCCATATCTGGCGATGCTTCCCATCTGACTCCTCCCAGACATAATGGATTTTGCCAGCCTCCGCCTGGAACTGGGGCGTATATTTGTCAAAAGGGCTGAAGGTTCTTTGAATCGCCTGCCATCCTGAACCATCGATATTCATTTGAGCAGTCCAGATCTGGTACCTTGCCTTTCGAAAATCCG
>DATIGG010000578.1:0-9578 GCA_035454825.1 Thermodesulfobacteriota bacterium
AGCTGTACACCGCGCTTCAGCTCGGGGTGGTGGAGGGGCAAGAGAACCCGCTGAACACGATCTATTCGCACAAGTTCTACGAAGTCCAGAAGTACGTGGCGCTCACCGGCCACATGGCCATGAACCTGGTCCTGGTTATCAATGACAAGTTCTACCAGAGCCTCTCCCCCGAGCTGCGCCAGATCTTTGTGAAGAGCATGGAGGATGCCGGGGACTTCGAGAGTGAGATGCAGATTGGAATGAACAAGAAGAATGCCCAGGACCTCAGGGACAAAGGGATGATCATTACGGCCGTCAACAAGGCCGAGTTCGCTGAGCGGACCAAGGACGCCTGGAAACAATTTGAGCCCGTCTTCGGCAAGGGATTCTACGAGAAAGTTGTCGAAGCCGCAAAGTGAATCAATACCTCCGGCGGGGCAGAAGATGGCCGATCTTCCGGCCCGCTGTTTTTCTTCCCCATGGAGTTTGAAATCTCATGAACGTTGTCCGGTTCTCTGCGAAGTATTTTGAGGAGATCCTGTCGGGGATCCTCATGGTCCTCATGTTTCTGGCCACCTTCGCCAACGTGGTGGCCCGGTACCTTTTTAATTGGCCCATCCAGTGGGCGGAAGAGTTCTCACGGTATGCCTTCATCTGGGTCGTCTTCCTGGGAGCAGTGGTCTGTACCAAGCACAAGAGGCAAATTGGCATCGATTCCCTGGTGAAGGTTTTGCCCGGTCACATCCGGCCGTGGGTAACCCTGGCAGCCGACTTGCTGACGCTTGCCCTGATGTTGATCATCATCTGGTACGGTGGGATATTGACGTGGCGAGCCACCCAGGTGACGGCCACGCTGAATGTGCCCCAGTACGTCATTTATATAGTGGTTCCAGCCTCCGGCGTCCTGGGAGCCTTTTATGGTCTGAGCGATTTCAGGCGCCATCTCCGGGAGGCCTTGGCAGGAAAGCAGGTGGCCTGATGCTGTGGCTCTTTGTGGTCATGCTCAGTCTATTTGTCATTAATGTTCCCATTGCGTGGTCCATGGCTATTGCGGCCACGGTATACATGGCCTTCGGCCCCCATGTTCCGCTTCAGGGCATGGTTCAGCGCATGATCGGCGGAATCGATACTTTTCCGCTCCTGGCGATCCCCTTCTTCATTCTTGCGGGGAACCTCATGAACACCGGAGGAATCACGGATCGGCTGGTCCGGGTTGCGAGGGCTATGGTGGGACACATCACCGGGGGGTTGGCCCACGTGGTGGTGGTATCCAACATGATCATGGCAGGTATGTCGGGGTCAGGCGTGGCGGATGCCGCAGGCAGCGGCACGATCCTCATCCCGGCCATGAAAAAGGCGGGCTATACCGTTCCCTTTGCCGCTGCGATTGTGAGTGCCGCCGGCACCATCGGTCCGATCATTCCTCCCAGCATTCCTTTTGTGATCTACGGTTCCATTGCCAGCGTTTCCATTGGCCGGCTCCTTCTCGGTGGAGCGGTGCCAGGGGTGCTGATGGGGATCATGCTGATGATTTTTGTCTATATCATTGCCAGGAGGCGGAAATACCCGAGCGAAAAGAGGACTCCATGGAAGGATCTCCTTAGGGCCGCAATTCACGCAATCCCCCCCCTGGGGATGCCGGTCATCATCTTGGGAGGCATCATTGTCGGGATCATGACGCCCACTGAAGCGGCGGCAGCCGGTGCAGCCTACGCCTTCGCCCTGGGATTCTTCATCTACCGGGAAATCACCTGGAGCCAGATCCCGAAAATTGTGATCGAATCGGTCATGGGAACCGCCTCGATTGTGATCATCATGTCCGCGGCCCAACCCTTCAGTTGGATCCTGACCTATGAACTGGCCCCCCAGAAAGTCCTGGCCATTTTTGAGAACACTCAAATGTCCCAGTGGCAGATTCTATTGATCATCAATGGGGCGATGTTCTTCATTGGATGCTTTATGGAAACCCTGTCAGTCCTGATCATGTCCGTGCCAGTTATGATCCCACTTTTGGAGCACGCGAAGGTGGACCTGGTCCACTTTGGGGTCTTCTTCGTCCTCAACGTCATGGTCGGTTCAATTACCCCGCCTGTGGGTACAATCATGTATGTGGTGTGCGGACTGAACAAGATTTCGATTTTCGAGTTCGCGAGGGAGGTATGGCCTTTTGTCATCGCCCTTGTCATTGCGCTGCTGATCGTGACCTATATCCCAATTTTATCACTTTGGCTGCCCAACCTCATCATCCCGGGGTGAGTGTGTCGGACTGCAGGAGTTCGGAGTACTTGAAGGGCTAAAAACGAAATAAATCTTTTCTAAAAGGAGGAGACTCATGCAGTATTTTGTATCTAAAACAACACCGCGGACCATCTTGATCATGTTTGACAGGGATGACCTGCTTCTTGAAGGCCTTCAGGAGGTTCTAAAAAAGGAACAGATTGACACCGCTGCTATTACTGGAGGGATTGGTTCCTTGCAACAGGTTCACCTCCATGCCATCACCACCACTGCTGTTCAACCACTGGATAAATACTGGAATTTTACCGGCGCCATCGAACTGGCAAGCGTTCAAGGCTCTGTCATTGGCGGCGATGCGCATGCCCACATTACCGTGTTTGACTGGGACAGCAAAACCACCTACATCGGGCATTTGGAACCAGGAAGTGTCGTGGCTTACCGAGCCGAGGTTAGCCTGATGGTTCTCGAAGGAATTGAGACTGAAAGATATAATGACGAGCAGGGTCACTTTCGCATCAGGGAGCGGCAAAGGTAACTTCACACACCGCTAAATGCCGAAAACCCGCCATCTACGGGGATCACTACACCATGTACAAAGGCTGCGCCAGGCGAGAGCAACCACAATACTGTACTGATCAAGTCATCAGGATTGCCGAAGCGGCCGACAGGAGTGTGGTCAATGATAGTCTTTCCTCTTGAAGTCAGCTCACCCGTCGCCTCGTCTATCAGAAGAAATCGGTTTTGCTCAGTTAGAAAAAAGCCCGGAGCGATGGCGTTGACCCGGATCTTATTCGAATATTCCTTCGCCATATGCACGGCCAACCACTGGGTAAAATTACTGACTGCTGCCTTGGCTGCTGAGTAGGCGGGTATCTTGGTCAACGGCCGCAAAGCATTCAGAGAGGAGACATTGAGAATCACTCCCTCGCCCTGTTCAGCGAGGATCCGGCCGAAGACCTGGCTGGGTAACAGGGTGCCGATAAAGTTCAGATTGAAGACCCATTGTACTGCTTCGGAGGACAAATCGAAGAAGGAAAGCTCCGGGCCAGTAGTGGCCTGCTTCTTGTTACCCCCTGCTCCATTGATAAGGATATCTACCTGACCGAACCTCTCCAGCACTCTTGTGCAGGCGGTTTCCACGCTGGTTTTGTCCAGTGCGTCACATTTCACAGCAATTGCCTGGCCACCGGCTGCTTCAATTTCGCCCGCCACTCTCTGGGCCGCTTCGAGGATCAAGTCTAAGACAGCCACCTTCACCCCAGCCCGGCCCAACGCTCGACTCATCGTCCCGACAAGGACACCTCCCCCGCCAGTGGCAACAGCCACTTTCCCAGATAAGTCAAACAAACCGGTTAGATACTCAGACTCACGGTCCATCTTCTTTCTCCACGTTACTTTCCTCCATGACGCGACAGATGATCTCAGGAAATGTTGAAAACCCAATGATGGCAGGGATGAATTCACATTTTCCACCAAAGGTTAAAGGGGGAAAATCCAGAGTGTCTATCTTAAGATTCGATCGGAAAAGACTCCAATTAAAGATTCGTACGCAGACGAATCTTTTAAACAATTTTTATGAAGCGGTTCTGATGCGCAGATTTGGGGGATCCTTCTCAAAGAGGTGCATCTTGTCAAGGTCCACGGCCAATTCCACCTCCTGATGCACCCGTGCTGACGTCTGCACATCTACCACCGCCACAAAACTGTGTGCCCCTGACGTCACATGGAGATGTATCTCCGATCCCAGCGGCTCGATCACCTCGACCACCGCCTTGATATAACTCCCCTTCACCCGATCCGGCGCATGCTGCCGATCATAGATATCATTGGGCCGAATCCCAAAAGTGACCTCCGACCCTTCATGCGCTTTATAATACGGCACCCTCTTCTCCGGCACCGCTAATTGAAATGATTCTGCATCGAGATAGAGCTTTCCCACCTTCGAGATCAGCTTTGAAGGAAAAAAGTTCATCATCGGGCTCCCGATAAACCCTGCCACAAACATGTTCACCGGAAAATTGTAGACCTCCAGTGGACCCCCGATTTCCTGGATCAACCCGTCCTTCATCACCACGATCTTCGTCCCCATCGTCATCGCTTCCACCTGATCGTGCGTCACATACACAATCGTCGTCTGCAGTCGGTCATGGAGCTTCGAAAGCTCTGCGCGCATCTGCACCCTTAACTTTGCATCGAGGTTCGACAAGGGCTCATCAAAGAGAAAGACCGCTGGCTTCCGCACGATCGCCCTTCCCACGGCCACCCTCTGCCTCTGCCCCCCTGAAAGCTGCTTCGGCTTCCGCTCCAATAGATTCTGGATTCCCAGGATCTCCGAAGCCTCTTTCACCCTTTGGTCAATCTCCTCCTTCGGAAACTTCCTCAGCTTCAGGCCGAAGGCCATGTTCTTATAGACCGACATGTGGGGATAGAGAGCATATTCCTGAAAGACCATGGCAATGTCCCGGTCCTTGGGAGGCAGATCATTGACTGCCCGGTCTCCAATATAGATCATCCCTTTAGTGGGCTCCTCGAGACCGGCAATCATCCGGAGGGCTGTCGATTTCCCGCAGCCTGAAGGCCCCACCAGGATGCAGAACTCCTTGTCCTCCACCGTCAGGTTAAAATCCTTTACGGCCTCCACACTGCCAAAGCTCTTCCCTATATCCTCTAAGACGACTTGTGCCATACCTCATCCTCCCCAATCCATTGACCCAACTATTATGATTAAACTGCCCTTTTATGTCAACACTCTTGTTTCTTTTCAGGTAATCCTTCAGACGGAGGGGAGACCACTCCAATCTAATCGCACCCGAGACTGTGAGGTTATCTTTTCAGTGTTTCATGCCTGTAAAGGCCACCCCCTCGATGATCCGCGTTCGGAAGACCAGAAAAACAACGAGCACAGGTAGAAGCGTGATGACGCACGCAGCCATAATGCCGCCATAGTCCACTGCATACTCACGTTGGAAATACATGAGGCCCAGCTCCATGGTGAACTTCTCTGTCGAGTTCGCTACGATCAGAGGCCATATAAAGAGGCTCCAGGTATAGACCCAGTTGACGATGGAGATCGCTGCGATGGGAGAAAGGCTCAGGGGCAAAATGACACTGCGAAAAACCCTCCATTCTGAAGCGCCATCGACCCGGGCAGCATCGATCAATTCGTCCGGAATGCTCAGGATGTTCTGGCGGAGGAAGAAGATGCCGGAGCTCATGATAATTAACGGGAAGATCAATCCCTGGTATGTATTGATCCAGCCCAGCTTCCAGGTGAGAAGATAGAGTGGCACAATATAGGTCTGGAGCGGAATCAGGATGGTGGAGATGATCAGAAAGAAGAGGAAGTCCCTCCCCCGGAACCGATACTTGGCGAAAACATAACCGCAGGCCGCAGAACCAAAGGCGATGAAGAAGGTCGAGACGCCTGACACAAGAATACTGTTCAGAAAGAACCGTATGAAAGGAGCGACTTTGGGAAGCTTCAGATAGTTCTCTAATGTCCAGACCAGCGGAAGGAGCCGGGGGGTCTCCGTCACGATTTCAACGGAACGTTTAAAGGAGGTGAGAAAGACCCAGAGAAACGGGGCTACCATCATGAAACTTGTGATCCCTAAAAAGAGGTAAAGCCCGATTTGTTCCGGTAATGTCTTTTCCGATTTCCTTGTCATGAGGAGACCTTTTTGATCTTCATACCGACCTTTCTCTGAAAAGTCGGAACTGGAGTCCCACAAAGAGCAGAGAGACAATAAACAGAACAAACGAGATGGCTGAGGCATATCCCATATTGAAATAGAGAAATCCCTCGGCATAAATCCGAGTGACCATCACCTGAATCTCGGCTCCCGTTGAAATGTCCGTCCCCTGTGACATGATGTAGACTTCTGTGAAGGCTGACCACGCCCAGATGGTGGCCATCACGACGCCAAAGAGGATCACCGGCTTAAGGAGTGGGAGCTCCACACGTTGGGTCACCTGCCACCGGGTTGCTCCATCCACCAGGGCAGCCTCCCGATAGCTTGCCGGGATGTTCTTGAGTCCTACCAGAAAGATGATGACGAAAAAGCCGAGCTGCTTCCAGACGTGAATGCCAATGACCGCCAGCAGGCTGATCTGGGGCGTGCTCATCCATCCGACCCGGGGAAGGCCCATCAGGTCCAAGAGGTAATTGGCAAGGCCATAGGTTCCCGGCGCATAGATCCACTTCCAGATGATGGCGGCTGGAACCATGGGAACGATGTAAGGCAAAAAATAGAGGGTCTCGAAGACCGACTCGAACCGAACCTTCCGGTTTAGGTAAATGGCAAAGGCCAGACCCAAGAGGATTTCGACAGGAACTGCAACCAGGACAAACTCCGTGGAATTGACAAAGGCAGTGACAAAATTCGGATCACCAAACATTCGAACAAAATTCTGGTAGGGCAGGAATCGAACCAGGGGCCGGTTCATGTTAAAGTTGGTAAATGACATCAGGAGGACGACCAGAACCGGAATCACTCGGATGATGATAAACAGAGAAATCACCGGCATCACAATGGACCAGAGGAACACTAACTGACTGCCCTTCAGCCGGTCTCTTCCTTTCATATTCCGTGTCCGCCGGGTATGGTAGTCCTGATATCCCATCCCCTTATGACCTCCCCCTTGAAGGGGGAGGAACATAGTGATTTCCCTCCCCTTTAGAGACTGTATCGTAAGTCCGTTCATGGTTCGACAGGCTCACCACGAACGGAACAAGGCACATTAGAAATCAATTACTTAGCCGTTCGTCCTGAGCTTGTCGAAGGACGCACGGCGAATTGTGGCACAGTCTCTCAGGCCGAGGGCCAGGGCGCCACTGTCCAGAGCCGCAATTCCGAGTTCCAGGCCATGAACGGACTCTGGCGCTGGACGGTGGGGGTGGAGTTTTGCATTCACACTGATAAATCGGGCACAGCCAATTGGCCCCCTGCCAGCCAAAAAATTACTTTGCCAACAAGCCATTATCTTCGAGGATCCGATTGGTCTCTTCCGCTGTATCCTTGATGACCTTGGCAATCCCGGATGGGTTATCCACCAGGTCAGCCTTTTTGAAGGCAGCCATGAGGCGATCCGCCATTCTTGAATGAATCTCAAAAATGGGAGCGATGTTTTCATAATCATAAACGGTGTGGCCCTGGGTCTGGGCGGCGTCGATGAAGGTTTTGAGCTGGGGCCGCGTCTTATAGAGGGCGCTGTAATCGACCCCTTTGCGGAAGGGCTGCCATCCGCTGTCTCCGAAAGTGGCGCGGGACATATCATCGTTCATCATGAACATGCCAAAATCGAAGGCCTCTTTCTTATGCTTGCTCGCTTTGGCTATGGAAAGGCCCATCGTATTGCCCACCGTGCCCCATCCACCAGGCCCTTTGGGCATCAGAAAGACGCCATAATTAATCTTGGGCGCATTCTTCGCCATATAACCAACAACCCATGACTCCCGCTGGAACATGGCTGTCATTCCAAGGCCAAAAGCTTCGGCGTCGGATTTAAAGTCGAGGCTGTCTACTTTGTACTTGTGGACTGCCTCGATATAGTACTGAAGGGCTTTACGGCCGGCATCATTGTCGTAGCCAGCCTTCCATTTATTCCCCACCTTCTCCAAAACCCTTGCACCATAGGGGATCATCACCTGACACCAGTACTTCTGGGATGTCCCAAAGCCTCCGCCAGAGAGTCGGAGGTCCAAACCTGCCCGTGTAATGTTTCCCTTTTCATCTCGCTTCGTCAGCTTCTTTGCCATCTCCACCATCTCATCGATGGTCTCAGGGGTCTTCGAAATCCCAGCTTCCTTGAAGTGGCCTTTATTGTAGAACATTGCCTTTAACGAGTTGAGCCAGGGGAAAGTAAAGATTTCTCCCTTTTCAGAGGTCACCGAAGCGACAGAGTAATCCGGAAAGTTCTTCTTCGCCCAATCCGTCACGTTTTTGGGAAGGGGTTCGAGATGGCCAGCCACATAATAAGGATAGAGGGCCATCTTATCAAGCTCGATTAGGTCTGCGGCCTGTCCAGCCGGCAGGGCCACGGCGACCTTCTCCTCCAGGGCCCGCTGGGGAAAGAGAGTGGTCTTGATTTTAATGTTGGGGTTTTTCTCCATGTACTTCCCGGCTATCCAGGTCACCTGGTCGTGAAGCTCCGGGAAGGCGCTCCAGACATTCAGTTCCACTTGCGCCCCGGCCACCCCTGCTGTTACCAATAGAAGCCCCATCCACAGGGCAAGGCTTTGAATCTTGATCATCGTCCTTTTCATCTTTTTCTTCTCCTTTCTCTTATTCTGAATTATGGTTCATCCGAGTATTGAATGGGTAACCTCCTTAACCCCCCTTCATCCCCCCTTAATTTAAGGGGGGAATAGAGGGGGGTTACTCCCATGCTCTCTCGTGCGGCATCAACCTTTCATCTCCTCAAGAACAAGATCATCCCTGATCCTGATACAGCCCATCACGCTCTGAGCTGCAGGACAGAAAGTAAGGTAAGATGAAAACGCATCTTTGGCCTCTTCGGTCTTTCCCTCTGGAACCTTAAGGTCGTATTTGACCCGGATCTCGGTGATTTTGAGGACGTTGTTTACATTTTCGATATCCCCTTCCACATCTGCTCGATAACGGTCTTCCGGAGTAGGGATTTTCTTTCTGGCCAGCAACGTGGCCAGTGTTCCCATCATTCAGCCAGCCGTAGCTGCCACAATATGGTCGAGAGTGGCTGCATGTTCCTTCTCAGGTTCGACCTGGTAAAATCTCTTGATCCCGCCATGGACGCCGTAATAGACGGGTTCATTGAACCCTTCAATCATGGCTCTCCTGGTGGGACCCTTCTCTCTGACAATTTTGATTTTTGATGTATGAACGATCTCTCCCATTTTTTTCTCCTTTCTAAACTTAATGTTGTGCAATTTCTTAGAACAAAATCCCTCCTGACCTGCCTTTTCCAAAGGGAGAGATTACCCCTCTTTGGCAAATGGTTCGACGGGGCTCACCATCCTGAGCTTGTCGAAGGAGAGGAATTTTCAAATCAGCGGACACGGACACGTAGTACCAATGCATTGCCCGGTCTGGTTAGGAGAGTACTAATTTGAGACAGAAAAGTCAATAAGAATCGAACTTCTTTCTATTTCGGATCTTATGTGTTAGGAATTGTGTTATAGTTTTTCAACCTGTGGAGGTTTAACGATGCGAAAGTATAGGGTATTTCTCTATGAAGATATGAATGAAGAAGGGAAGGCCCTTCTGAGAGAAAAAGCGGATATCTTTTTTGCAGAAAGATATGATGAAGATTATTTGATTGGCCAAGTTAATGAGGTTGATGGAATCATCATTCGCGCCAACGGAAAGGTAAGCCGAAAATTG
>DATIGG010000579.1:0-13004 GCA_035454825.1 Thermodesulfobacteriota bacterium
AATATGGGTGATGGTGATCACTTTAACATTGGCCGGAACGGTTCAGGCCCAGACGTTCAAGTGGCGGATGGTTACCGGCCGTACGCCTGCATTAACACCCCATCATGAGGGTGACGTACGTTTTGCGGATATGGTCAATAAAATGAGCGGAGGTCGACTGACGATCACCGTTCATCCTGCCGGTGAGCTTATGCCAGCCTTTGAAGTATTTGATGGTGTGAGAAAGGGTGTTGTCGAAATAGGAGGCGCCTGGTCCACTTATTGGACTGGCAAGAATACCGCTTTTGACCTGTTTTGTTCGGTTGGATTTATGATGACCCCTTCCGACTGGATGACTTGGCTCTATGAAGGGGGAGGCCTGAAATTGGGACAGGAGCTTTATGGGAAATACGGCCTTATGTTCTACCCATTTAGTCTTGTTGGCCCGGAGTCTGGCTTTAGAACCAATAAACCCATCAATACCCTTGCTGACTTTAAAGGCATCAAGTTAAGAACAGGCGTTCTCCAGACCATCTGGGTTTTGGAGCAGGTTGGCGCCAAGCCCGTTCGAATTCCAGGTGGGGAGATATACATGGCCCTGAAGTTAGGCACCATCGATGGCGCTGAGTTCAGTGTCCCGTCAACCGACTGGTCGATGAAGTTTCAAGAAAATACCAAGTACTGGGTTACCCCTGCGGGCTGGCATCAGGTGGGAACGGTGGGCGACTTGATGATCAATATGGATGCCTGGAAGAAACTGCCCCCTGACCTTCAGACCATCGTGGAGAATGCAGCCATGTCTAACATGGTGTGGACCTATGCCAAATCGAATTGGGAAACGATCGCAGCCCTGGAAAAGTTCAAGGCAGCAGGGATCAAGGAAAGCCACCTCGATCAAAAAGCCGAGGAAAAGCTTGAGGAGCTATCCATTAAATTTATAGAGATGGAGGCTGCTAAGAACCCTGACTATGCGAAGATTGCTAAATCCATGGTTGATTTTTTGAAAGGCTTTGACAAGGTGCGTGAAATAGAAGGCCGTTTTAAATCGGGGACTTCTTTGAAGAAATATCCTGACATTAAGTAAAGCCTTACTCACGAGGGGCTCCAGGCTTATCTGCTGGGGCCCCCATGGACTGGTTGACCAACCCCCCGCCATGATTTGGGAGTCCAAATGACCATTCAAAAATTCACGAAGATTTGCGATGGCATCAGTGAGTGGACCGGAAGAGGTGCAGGCTGGTTGATCTGGCCTGTTATGGGATTGTGCGTTTATGAGGTCATCATGCGGCGCTTCTTTGGTTCACCTCACATATGGTCTTATGAGGTCACGAACATTTTCTATGGCGCTCATTTTATGATTCTGGCGGCCTATGCGCTTCTATACCACAGTCATGTGTCGATAGACATTGTCGTCGTGCGGTTTGCTCCACGGACACAACTCATCCTCAGCGTGATCAACTACGTGTTGTTCTTCTTTCCATTCGCCTTGGTGCTTCTTTATGTGGGGATGGACTCCGCTGTAGACTCTTGGAAATTTGGGGAACGGACCTCTATCGGTCTGCCTTTCATTTATCCAATCATGAAGACACTGACCCCGGCCGCAGCTTTATTACTCCTGATTCAAGGGTTGTCCGAATTCGCGAAAATGCTATGCCCTGCGCTAAAGGAAAAGGAGAAGAGGCATAATGGTTGAGTTGAAACCAATACTCATGACGGTCCTGATGTTTGCGGGTCTCTTCATCGGCCTTTTTCTTGGACATCCTCTCGCCTTTGTTTTAGGAGGTCTGGCAGTCATTTTTGGCTTGTTTTCATGGGGTCCTGCCTGTTTCCCTCTCTTTGTCAATCGTATTCTCGGCCTGACAGACAATTTTATTCTGGTGGCAATCCCCATGTTCATTTTGATGGCAAATCTGTTGATGTATTCTGGCGTGGCCGACGACCTCTTTGACTCGCTGCGCTACTTAATGGGTCCATTGAAAGGTGGGATAGCGCTGGCCGTAGTCATCGTATGCACCGTGTTTGCTGCCTGCACCGGTGTGATTGGGGCCTCGGTGGTAAGCATGGGTCTTTTAGCTCTGCCCATGATGATAAGGTATGGCTACGATAAGAAATTGACGGCCGGAACGATAATGGCGGGAGGAACACTTGGCATTCTTATTCCTCCGAGCATTATGCTCATCGTGATGGGAGACCAGTCAGGATTATCGGTAGGCAAACTTTATATTGGGAGTGTCGTCCCAGGATTAGTTCTTTCAGCCCTATTTATGCTTTACATCGCAATTCGGTGTGCCATGCGACCAGGCTTAGGCCCTCCCTTATCATTAGAAGAGAGACAGCAGGTCTCGATGAAGAAAAAGCTCATGATGGCTTCCGTGTCCCTGGTTCCCCCCGTCTTACTCATCATTGGTGTACTCGGTGCCATCTTTAGCGGATTCGCTACCGCCACTGAGGCTGCCGGGGTAGGGGCCTTCCTTGCCTTATTAATGACCATGGGCTACCGCCGTTTTAGCTGGAAAATGGTGAAGGAAACAACGGTCTCAACGGCTAAAACCGTCTCCATGGTCATGATTGTCCTCGTTGGAGCAACCTGTTTTACCGGCGTCTTTATGGGAATGGGTGGAGGCAAAACTCTCACGTCCCTTTTGCTTGGACTTGGTTTGGGCAAGTGGGGTACGTTTGTTCTGATGAATTTTATTGTCTTCATTTTGGGTTCACTCATTGACTGGATTGGCATTGTCTACATCACCTTTCCCATTTTTTTACCGATCGCCGTAGAACTCGGCTTTGATCCTGTGTGGTTTGTTGTAATTCTTGCCGTTAATTTGCAGACCTCCTTCTTGACGCCACCCTTTGGCTATGCCCTTTTCTACATGAAAGGAATTGCTTCCAAAGAGTTGACAACGGCTGGTATTTACCAAAGTGTCGTCCCGTTTCTCATTCTCCAGTTGATTGGTGTAGCCATTTGTGTTCTATTTCCCGATATGATTTTAGTTCCAGCGTCTTGGATAAAATAATAATGATCTCATTCTTGGGTGGAGACTGAGACGGGGAGGGAAAAGGAGTGGAAAAATGATGCCGGAAATTAAGACGATCCTTTACGCAACCGACCTTAGTAAGAATTCAGCGTATGCCTTCTACTATGCGGTCGATATCGCTCAAAAGCGAAATGCAAAGATTGTTATTTTGCATGTCATTGAACCTGTCAGTCCTTTAATTCGAGGTTATGTGGGAGAGGATACGATTGTTAAAATTCAACGTCAAAATGTTGAGAAAACGATTGAGGAAATCAATAAACGACTCCAGGATTTTTGCAGGATCGTTGAAGACAAGATGGGGCCCTGCCTTGAACTGGTATCTGACATCCTCGTTCGTCTTGGTCATCCTGTCAACGAGATCTTGAGAATTGTGGAGAAAGAGCAATGCGACCTGATTGTTCTTGGAAGCCACGGGAAAGGATTCTTAGAGCATACCTTTCTTGGAAGCGTATCACGATCAGTATTAGATCGAACCAGAAAACCTGTCTTTATTATTCCTCTGCCTTCAGAAGAAATAGGTATCGATTGGGAGAAAATGATTCAGTCTAAAAGTCAAATGGGCTCTTCTTAGAGTCTGCTCAACTAAAAAGAAGGATCAAGCCCTAAAATGGAATCATTCGGCCTATTGATCCAAGAGGTTGCTTTCTTCAGTTCTCCCAATATTGCAATGACCTAATGCTGAAGCCTTTTTACATGGCACGGCCGGGGACACCGATGTGCCTGGCAATGACGATGCGCTGGACTTCTGAAGTCCCTTCACCGATATCGAGAAGTTTCTGATTTCGATAATGACGTTCTATAGGATATTCCTTCATTAAGCCATACCCGCCGTGAAGCTGCACTGCCTGGTTCACCACTCGATGATACATTTCCGAGCAGAACATCTTTGCCATCGCGGCTTCTTTTGAGAAGGGGCGGTGGTTTTCACACAGCCAACAGGCTTTATATAAGAGGAGCCTTGCCAATTCGATCTCTGTTGCCATGTCCGCCAATTTGAAGGCATTGACCTGGAAGCTTCCAATGGGCCTGCTAAATTGCTCCCGCTCTCTTGAATATTTGAGGGCCAATTCAAAAGCTCCCTGCGCGCCCCCAAGGCCCATGGCTCCAATGCTCAGCCTTCCCCCGTCCAGAGTCGCCAGCATCTGATGAAACCCATCTCCTCGCCGTCCCAGGAGGTTCTCCTTGGGAACACGGCAATCTTTGAAATAGAGTTCACCGGTGTTCGAAGCTCTCCAGACCATTTTTCCATGCATGGCTTTTGCCTCAAACCCCGGGGTTCCATTGGGAACAAGAATGCACGAGATCTCATTCTTGCCATCTTCGCTCTTTCCAGTCACAGCCTGGACCACACAGACCCTGCTGATATCCGCAGTCGAATTGGTGATAAAAATCTTTGAACCATTGATGACCCATTCCTCTCTCTCCAGGGTCGCTGATGTTTTGGAGGCTCCGGCATCCGAACCTGCATTCGGCTCCGTTAATCCAAAGGAAGAGAGGGCTTTTCCAGTGCAAAGATCAGGGAGCCATCTCCTCTTCTGTTCTTCATTTCCATAATAATAGATCGGCGAGATTCCGAGTGAATTTCCGGCCGCAAGGGTGGCTGCCTGGGAACCATCGATTCGCGCAATCTCTTCGGTAGCAATGATGTAGGAGATATAACCGACGTTGCTTCCACCGTACTCTTCAGAAACGAAGGGACCAAAAAGTCCCAGGTCTCCCATTCGCTTGGTCAGCGTATAGGAAAATTCTTCTTTATCATCCAACTCCTGGGCAATGGGTGCAATCTCCTTCTCGGCAAAGCTTCTCACCATTTTCCTGAGCATCTGTTGTTCGTCGGTCAGATCGAAATTGAGTGCCATAAGAACCTCCCAAAGCTAATAGACGCGGAGACATGGAGACGCGGGGACGCGGAGATATTCCAAATCCAAAGATACGAGATATGGAGATATCCAAAATCCTAAGACACGGAGACCAGATTAACAGACGCGAAGACACGGAGAAATCCTAAATCTAACAAACCGAAAGGTCAAAAATCATGCACGAGAAATTCTCTGCGTCTCCCCGTCTGTTTATTTAGATGGCCGGATGGCCCATTGTTCAGGCCGTGAAATCATAGAAACAAGCATGGCCATGATTTCTTCATATGAATTATCAAGACGAGCGGTTGATGTTGAATCGACATAGCCACAACGCTTTGCTATCTCAAGATGAGTCTGGGTTTCCGCCGATTCGCCTTCCGCATCATTCAACTTACTGACAAAGGCAGCCGGATATCGGCGCTTGCGCCATGCTTCCGCGATATTCGCAGGAACGGACCGTGAAGACCGTCGAATTTGGTCAGTCAGAGAATACCTTTCTTCCACAGGAAACCCCTTGGTTGTTTCAAATATCTCCATAGCGAGATCCATTGCTTTCTTCCAGACTTTTAGTTCTCTGAATGATCTGATGTCGGACATCTCCGCGTCCTGTGTTTCCGCGTCTCCGTGTCTTCCCCCTTTCTATTTCTCATAGGGTACCCAGTAGTAATCCAGCACGGTATTGGTAGGTTTCTTTGTTCTGAATTCAGCCTTTACCTTCATTCCAATATAGGGCTTCCCGTAAAGCAAGTAACTTTTCGGGATTGTTGCAAGTCCCGGAAGCTCCACATCGACCTGCCAATAAGGAGTGGAAAGCTCAATTCCTGTTCCGGCATAGACCACCTCAGTGAATGTGTGGATCTTTCCAATCACCGGATTGGACAATGCTTCCCATGCCATCTCCGTATGACAATCCGGGCAGTGTCCCCGTGGAGGAATCCAGAGGCGCTTTTCCGAACACTTCTCGTTTGGACAACGAGTGGCCATCAGTCTTCCTTCCCGGAGGCCTTTAAAGAAAGGGGATAGCATTCCGTACGTATGAATATGGGTGATTGACCGGGGCCATTCAATCACCGTGGCTGGTTCGTTCTGCCGAATCTTTGTGACCTGACCAATGAATTTTATCTGACCCTTTTCCTCCGGCCCGGTCTTTTTCTTTATCGGTGCTTTCTTCTTTATTGGCTCCTTCTTTGTTTGAACCGATTTCTTCGTCTGGCTTTTTTTTAGAGCTTGGGCTTTACCTTTCGCTTCTTTCGTTTTCTTTATGAGTGGTTTTTTCTTGGCCATAAAAATGTACCTCCTCTATCCTGTACCATTTAAGTAGTTTATGAATGAAATGATCCACAAAATGTAAACAAGGCTATTTTCGATCAAGCGAACTTAAATCCGAAGCACGAAATCCGAAATTCGAAACAATGTCAAATGACCCAATCTTAAATGTTCGAAACAAATAAGAGTGTAAAAAACTTGAATTTTGAAAATTCGAATTTGTTTCGGATTTCGATATTCGGATTTCGGATTTTCTAACCTCCAATTGTCTCAAAATCACGAAGGCTGTAAACCCTTTCTTTCGGCAAGAGTTGCAGCGTTACCAGCTCTTTCTCAAAATGCCAACTGTGACATGGGAACCCACACCTGCATGAGAGACCCACAGGGCCTGCTTGCTCCTTTGTGGAATCTGAAGACTCTGCCAGTCTGCGGGTTTTTCTTTTCCCCACCTCTTCCAGATCTTCAGGTCACCGTGGAACTGATCATATTTCTGTTGGAGCTGCCACAAACACTCTGCGGCCTGGAAGATTCCTGTTGCTCCAACCGCGTGCATGGTTCCGATCAGTCCGCCTGACAGATTGGAAGGACATTTTCCGCCATAATAAGCGTCTCCGGACTCGATGTAATCCTGTTCCTGGCCATAAGGCCTGAGTCCAATGTCTCCATAGGTTTGCAGGTCGCTGATCGTGAAGGCGTCATGGAGTTCTACCAGGTCCAGGTCTTCAAGAGGATTTTGAATGCCGGCCATCCGATAAGCCAGCCAGGCAGCGAACCGAGAGGCAAGGAAACTCTCGAATCCCGGGTAACGGCTCTGCTTCTCCGTGAGACTTTTATACATCTCCGGGGTCTCATGGGGCAGCAAGGGAATGTCCATGCCCCTCCTATCCGCCACCCGAAGGGTATGAGATCCGCCGCAGATAAAGAGTTCACAGGGATGGTCCGTCAATTTGTAAGCTGTTTCTTCATCACAGAGCAGGACACAGGCTGATCCTACACTCATGGCACAGCACTCAAGGAATCGGAGCGGATAAGCGGACATGGGACTTTTCAAAACATCTTCTACGGTATATTTGCCGGGCTGCTGGGCATAGGGAGAAGAACAGGCGTAAAGGTGGTTCTTCACGGCAATCTTGGCCCGGGTCACTTCAGAGACATTGAAGGCCCACGCAAACCGGTTTGCCATGGGGGCGTAATAAGACGAATAAACTCGACCCAAGCGGGTCTCAAAATCCTTGCAGGCCGCTGTCGAGATATAGAAGTTGCCGGTCCGAGTGTCGACTTCATCCATCCGCTCCCAGCCTGCTGCCAGGGCCACATTGGCATAACCTGAAGCGACGGCCATGGCTGCAGCGAGTATGGCTGAGCCTCCTGTCGCTCCGCCTGTCTTGATCCCCATATTGAAGAGAGGGTCCAGACCCAGATAATCATGGATCTTCGCCTGGCAGAGGAGTTGATCCTGAAAATGGTCCGCAAATTCTCCATAAGTGGCAAAGTTGATGAGCCCCTTCACCTCCAGAGGGTCCATTTTCAAGTCATTATTCTCCAGCAAATTCTTAAAGGCGATCATGACCAACTCTTCGAGTTTATATTCCGGGAAATATTTCCGATAAGCCGTTGTTCCTCCTGCGACAACAAAGACTTTACGATTCCATTTGGGTATTCTTAGATTGCCCTCTTTAAATGTGATCATACCCGTTCCTCCTCAGTGCGAATTTCGGATTGCGAATTTCAATGTCAAATCTGCAATCTAAATCGATTTACCTCCTCTCCGTATGATTTCGGAATTCGGAATGCGGAATTCAGGGCATAATAGCCAAAATCAAGATATCTGGTTTTCCATTCTGCATTCTGCAATCCGCATTCCGCACTATTTTCTGGGCTTGATATTTTCTCGGACCCATTTCACGGCTTCTTCGATGGGCGTTCCAGGGGTAAAAATTGCCTTCACCCCAATTTGTGTCAGAGCAGGGATATCTTCCTCGGGAATAATGCCTCCTCCGAAGACGACAATATCTTCTGCTCCTTTCTCTTTCAAAAGTTCAATCACTCGTGGGAAGAGGTAGTCGTGGGCGCCCGCGAGACTCGATAATCCGATGCCATCGACATCTTCCTGGATCGCAGCGGTTACAATCTGCTCCGGTGTTTGGTGGAGTCCTGTATAAATGACTTCAAATCCGGCATCCCGAAATCCCCGGGCAATGATTTTCGCTCCTCGATCATGTCCGTCCAGCCCCGGTTTTGCAACAAGAATTCGGACTTTTCGTCCCGAACCCATTGTTCCTTCCCTCTCTCAAATGCGGATTTCGGAATGCGGAATTCGGAATGGAAACCACGAAGTTCGAACTTCAGATTTCAAGGCTGTATTTCGCAATCCAAGAAATAATTAACAGATTGTCTATTCCGCATTCCGCAATCCACACTCCGCATTCAAAAATATCCTGGATCCGTATAACGGCCAAAGACCTCCCGCCACACATCACAGATTTCCTGGATTGTGGCGTATTCCCTTACAGCATCGATAATATACGGCATTAAATTTTCATTGTCGAGGGAGGCTTTCCGGACCCGGTTGAGGCATTCCTTCACTCTGTCGCTGTCTCGACACTGCTTTACATCCTGGAGCCTTTTCAATTGTCTTTGCTCAATCTCCCGCCTCATTCTCCATATTGTAATGGGTGGGTGATCGGTCACGTATTTGTTAACACCCACAATGACCTTCTCATCCGAGTCGATCTGTTTCTGAAACAGATAGGCAGAGTTAGCGATTTCAGATTGAGGATACCCTCGCTCAATAGCTGCCACCATCCCTCCCATCTCATCAATCTTCCGGATATATTCCCAAGCCTGGTCTTCGATCTGACTGGTAAGAGCCTCGATAAAATAGGACCCTGCCAGCGGGTCGATGGTGTTGGCGACCCCTGTCTCCTCTGCAAGGACTTGCTGCGTCCGCAAGGCAATCGTGACGGCTTCTTCGGTGGGAATCGCATAGGTTTCGTCAAGAGAGTTGGTATGGAGGGATTGGGTTCCTCCAAGGACTGCAGCCATGGCTTCATAAGCTGTCCGGACGATGTTATTGTAGGGTTGTCGGGCGGTTAATGAACATCCCGCAGTCTGGGTGTGAAACCGGAGCATCCAGGAGCGCGGATTCTTTGCCGTGAAACGCTCCTTCATGATCTTTGCCCACATCCTCCTGGCAGCCCGGAATTTAGCAATTTCTTCAAAGAAGTCGATCTGGGAGTCAAAGAAGAAGGAGAGCCTTGGAGCAAAATCATCGACATCAAGACCCCGCTCCATCCCTGCTTCGACATAGGAAATTCCATCGGCCAGGGTGAAAGCGAGTTCTTGGACTGCGGTTGCTCCAGCCTCTCGGATATGGTAACCGCTGATGCTGATTGTATTCCAGCGGGGAACTTCCCTGGTGCAGTATTCAACGGTGTCAGCGATGATTCGAAGGGAGGGTCGTGGCGGTAGCATGAAGGTTTTTTGAGCGATGAACTCCTTGAGCATGTCATTTTGAATGGTCCCTCCAATCTCTTGCTGACTCACCCCCTGCTTCTCTGCGACCGCGATATACATGGCCAACAGGATCGAAGCCGGAGGATTGATCGTCATGGAGGTTGTCACTTTATTGAGAGGGATCCCTTCAAAAAGAATTTCCATATCCTTCAACGTATCGATGGCCACACCACATTTTCCGATTTCGCCCCGGGCCATGGGAGAATCGCTGTCATAACCCATGAGGGTAGGATAATGGAACGCAATAGACAGGCCGGTCTCGCCGTGGTCCAGGAGATAGTGAAAACGCCTGTTCGTCTCTTCCGGACCTCCCAGTCCAGAAAACATCCGCATGGTCCAGAGTCTCCCCCGGTACATGGAGGATTGGACTCCACGCGTGAAGGGATAGACACCGGGAAAACCGATCTCTTCAGAATAATTTATGTCTTTGATATCTTCGGGGGTGTAAAGGCCTTTGATTTCTAAATCGGAGAGGGTGGTGAAACGGGGCAGCCGTTCCGGGGTTTCAGAGAGGAGTTTCGATAAATCCTCAATCCATCGGTTCTTTTCGTCTTTGACCTTTTTGAGCTGATCCTCCTTGAACATCGGAACCCTCATTTGCTAAGGTCTAATGGTATGGCGGATTGGGTAAAACTCTTAAAATCCCAAATTTCCAATCCTAAATGAAAATATTTAAAATTTCTTAGACTTGTCATCCTGAACCCCGTCCTGAACTTGATTCAGGATCGTTTCAGGAGGTTGCGCAAAGCAAAAAACCAGATGCTGAACCAAGTTCAGCATGACAAAACTCAGGGTCAAATGTCAAAAACGAATTCTCAGACTTTTTACGTAAGAATGCAAATAAGCTCTAAATTCCAATTTCAAATGACTCAAAAGATTTTGTTTCGGTTTTGGTTCCTAAAATTTATTTCAACTTTCCTATTAAGGCAGAGGCGATGGTGTTTTTCTGAATCTCTTTCGTCCCCTCATAAATTTCCATGATCTTGGCATCCCTGTAGAAGCGCTCCACTTCGTATTCGTTGAGGTATCCGTACCCTCCGAAAAGCTCCACTGCTTCTTCCGTAATTTCCACCGCCGTTCTTCCCGCATGCATTTTGGCCATGGACGTGAGTTTAGGATCAATCCGATTCTGGTCGTAATTCCATGCGGCTTTATAGGTCAGGAGCCGAGCCGTTTCAATCTTGATTGCCATGTCTGCTAACTTGTGTTGGGTCGTCTGAAAATCGGCCAGTCTCTTCCCGAACTGCTTTCGATTTTTGACATATTCGAGGGCCCGGTCAAAGGCCCCCTGGCTAACCCCAAGGGCCTGGGCTGCAATTTCAATCCGACTTTCATCGAAAAATTCGAGAACCTGATAGAACCCCTTGTTTTCTTCACCGATGAGATGGGTCTCTGGAACCCTGACATCGCTGAAGGAGAGCTGGGCGGTTGAGGTCATGCGGATTCCCATCTTCGGTTTAATCTCGATTGCAGTGAAGCCCTGGGCCCCTTTTTCCACGAGTAAGGTCGACTGTCCCCGGTAGGGAGGCTTGGCATTGGGATCATTCTGGCAGAGGACTACAAAGAAGTCAGCAAGGGTTCCATTGGTGATGAAGGTTTTGGTCCCGTTAATCAAGAAAGCATCCCCTTTTCGGGTTGCGGTGGTGAAGAGGAGTGTTATATCACTTCCATGATCAGGCTCTGTGTAAGCGCCAGCAGAGATGAATTTCCCCTGGGTTACCGGAATGAGGTATTTCTGCTTCTGCCCCGGGGTTCCGAAGCGAAGAACCACTTCTGAAGAGAAATCGACTAAGCTTAAGGCGATACCGATTCCAGAGTCTCTCCGACAGAGTTCCTCTACGATCAAGATATTTTCGGTGACTCCGCAGCCCTGTCCTCCATATTCCTTCGGAAAATGGATGCCAACCAATCCCGATTCGCAGGCTTTTTTCCAGATCTCAAATGGAAAGCTATAGGTTTCATCGAGCTCCAGGGCTTTTTCCTTGGAAAACTCGCGAAGGGCAAACTCCCTGGTTCTATTCTGAATCTGTTTCTGAAGATGGGTCAGTTCAAAATCCATGTGCGGTCTTAGTCATGCAAGCCCATTGAGAGGGGTTCACTCATCAGCTCTATCAGAGAGGGAAGGGGATTATGGTTTTAAAATCTCTCGCGCAATCACGATCCGCTGGATTTCAGATGTCCCCTCGTATAATGTTGTTCCGATGATATCTCTGAGGTACCGCTCCACAGGATAATCTTCGGTATAGCCATACCCCCCCAGCATCTGAATGGCCCGGATGGCCACATCCCTTGCGGTCTCCGTTGCGAAGAGTTTGGCCATAGAGGCTTCTTTTGTGAAGGGTTGCCCCGTTTCTTTCACGTGGGCAGCGCGGAGGACGAGGAGCTGAGCAGCCTCGAGTTCGGTGTAGGAATCGGCGATCATCCACTGGATGGCCTCAAAGCTGGAAAGTGGCTTCCCGAAGGCTTCCCTCTCTTTTATATACTGGGTTGCAAAATCAATGGCAGAGAACCCGACTCCCACAGCGAGGGAACCGATACCAATCCGGCCTCCGTCAAGTTCCATCATGGCAATCTTGAATCCCTCTCCCTCTTTGCCCAGGAGGCAATTGACAGGAACGGCGCAGTTGTCAAAGATCAGCTCATTGGTTTGGGAGGCATGGTGTCCCATCTTCTCCTCGGCCCTTCCAACCTTGAATCCAGGCGTGCCTTTCTCCACCGCAAAGGCGCTCATCCCTTTGCCTTTCCGGGCACTGCGGTCGGTGAGAGCCCAAACCACTGTGACCCCTGCAGCTTCTCCGCTGCTGATGAGGGATTTGGTTCCACTCAAGATGTAGTTTCCTTTTTCGCGGACCGCTGTCGCCCGAATGTTCGCCGCATCTGAACCGGTGTGAGGTTCGGTGACGGCAAAAGCGCCTGCAGGATATTGGCCACTACATATCTTGGGAAGATGATCCCGCTTGATTTCTTCCTGACCGAATTGGTAGATGACCTCTGCCACCATATTGGTAACCGAGGTCGTAAGGGCATGGGAGGCGCACCCTTTTGCAATCTCGGTGATTGCAAGGCTGCTTGCCACTCCTCCCACCTCTGAACCTCCGTATTCTGCAGGGATATTCATTCCCATCAGGCCGAGGGCGGCCATCTTTTTAAGGTTCTCATAAGGAAATTGTTTTTCTTTATCGAATCGAGCTGCCACGGGCTTGATGTTCTTTTCAGTAAAATCCCTGGCCATCTCCTGGATCATTTCTTGTTCTGCAGTCAGCTTGAAATCCATGGGAACATTCCAGTTCGGAGTATTTAGTTCGGGGTTCGGAGTCTTTGGTCTTTAATTTTCTCATATCTCCGAACT
>DATIGG010000580.1:0-5040 GCA_035454825.1 Thermodesulfobacteriota bacterium
GTCACCTATGATTGGGTCTATGGGATTGCCGGCCGCGGGGGTAACGGGTTTATGCTTGTGGGCGGTGGTGGGATGATCTACCTGAACGAGGGGAACAATCCCGCGGCCCCCTGGAAGCGGGTCAAGTACTAATTCAAACGCGATAATTAGGTCGTAGGGTGTGTTCTCTGAACGCACCACCAGCCTGTTGACACTTTAAAGGCGTGGGTCAGAGATCACGCCCTATAACTCAGAAGTTGTAAAAAAATTGTACTTAAGGCGTCACCCCGGTGAAAACCGGGGTCCAGTCAGTTCGTAATACCCCGAGAATACTGGATTCCGGCTGGAGTTTACCCCCGTACTTGATACGGGGCCGGAATGATGCGAACAAGCAGCGATTGGATTTTTTTACACCTTCTCATAAATAGATAAAATGTGTTCGTATTAAGGCTAAGAAATCAGGAAAGGCAGGGTTATGGAGAAGAGGGATAATCTAACGCGAATGGATCGTTTCTGTCTGCTGTTATCCCGTTATCGGCTGGCGGTTTTTATTGGAATCTTGGTCATTACGGCAATCTTTTTATATGGAGCCTTCCATATTCGGGGAGAGGTCATTCTCCAGGACATGCTTCCCTATGACCATCCTTATCTCAAGCTTCATAATCGCTTTTCAGAGGTCTTTGGGAGTGGGGGGTCAACGGTGGCCATTGCCCTCAAGACCACGAAGGGGGATATTTTCAATGAGGCCTTTCTCAAGAAGCTTCAGAAGATGACCAATGAAGTGTTGATGTGGGATGAGGTTTACCGAAGCCTGACGGTCTCGCTGGCCACCCGATCGGTCAAGGTGGTCAGGCCCTTGAAGAAGGGAGAGATCAACATTGAGCCGATCATGTGGCCGGAGGTTCCTAAGAATGCCCAGGAGATGGAATTGTTGAAGAAGAATGTCCTATCCTCGCCGGCCTACAATGGGGCTCTGGTCTCAAGGGATGGGACGGCTGCCCTGCTTTTGACCGAAATGAAGGAAAATATCTCTTATGAACGGGTCTTCAGTTTACTGCAGAAATTGGACAAAGATTATGCCGATGGAGAGACCGAGGTCCATATCATTGGTTTCCCGATGCTGATGGGCTGGATATACAGCTTAAAGACCCAGATGTATACTGTTTTTGCCATCAGCGTTATCCTGATGATCCTTGTTCTATTTATAATGTTTCGAAACTTTCTCGGCATGATTGCGCCCATGGCCAATGCCTTGATCCTCACGATCTGGGGATTAGGATTCATTGGTTTAACCCGGGTCAACTTCAGTCCTCTGCTTTATGTTCTGGCCTTTCTGGTAGGAGCGCGGATGATAAGCAACTCCGTTCAGATCACCTACCGTTACTTTGAGGAGCTGGATGCCAGTGGCGGGGACCGTCTCAAGGCGAGCTATGAGACAATGCGGGCGATGTTCATGCCCAACTTTGCTGCGGTAGCTACAGACGCTGCAGGCTTTCTGGTGCTTCTTCTTGCGAAGATTGTCCTGATGCAGCATCTGGCCATCATCATGAGCTTCTGGATGATGAGCATTATCTTAACCGGTTTCATGGTGCCGGCCATCTGTAACCTGATTCCCCTCAAGGTGGCGAGCGAGAAATGGGCAAAGGAGCGCTCTCTGGTGGACTGGCAGGCCAGGGCCATCACGAAGGTCACAAGTTTTGCCCTCGGTCCCGGGACCCGGTACGTGGTAGGAAGTCTGATCGTTCTATTATTGATCTTTTGTACCTGGCAGGTCAGCAAGCTCAAGATCGGAGACCCCACTCCCGGCTCACCGATCTTCTGGGAGACCCATACCTACAATAAAGATCAGAAGCTGATCAACCAGATCTTCGATGCCTCCTCAGAGAATTTTCTGCTCTTCTATGAAGGAGAGAAGGAATCCGTTTACGACCCCAAGGTTCTTCTCACCTTTGAAGCATTTGACAGGCATATGCAAGAGCGACTGCCCGATATCTACAAGTCCCCGGATTCTCTCATCAATACGGTGAAGATGGTTAATGTGACCCTCCACGACGGGGACCAGATCTGGTTCCAGTTGGTGCGAAATATCAATTTATTGACAGGCCTCATGGGGTACGTGAAATCCTCCACGGATCCAGCCACCCTGGGCCGTTATATGGATCGGACCCTGGAGCGGGCCCAGTTGACCCTCTACTTTTCAGACCATACCTCCGATAACCTTCTCCGCATCCGGGATGCCGCCTATGACTTCTTCAGGAACCGACCCATGAAGATCGACAAGGGGGAGTATAAGCTGGCTGGGGGAAGGATCGGGATGGAGATCGCCCTCAATGAGGAGATGAAGCGGTCCCATGCCATTATTGACTTGACCGTTCTTGCCGCCATCTTTATTCTCTGTACTCTTTCCTACAAGTCAATTACTGCAGGGCTCATGCTGACCCTTCCCCTGGTCTTTGCCAACAGCGTTGCAGGGGCTTACATGGCTTTAACGAACATCGGGCTGTCGATCAATACTCTCCCGATTGCAGCCATTGGGGTTGGAGTTGGGGTGGATTTTGCCATTTATCTTTATAGCCGGTGCATTGAGGAGTTTCCCGCCCAGGGGGGGAATTGGACGGAGACAATCATTCAGTCCGTTTGTACGACGGGGAAGGCGGTGCTTTATACAGGCTTAACGATCATCTTACCGATCCTCACCTGGTACTTCCTCTCGGATATGAAGTTTCAGGCCCAGGTCGGTTTTTTCCTGGCGATGATCATGGGGACCAACGTCATTCTCACCTTAACGCTTCACCCGTTGCTGATTTATATCCTCAAGCCAAAGTTCATCAGCGGGAGAATAAAGGCCACGGCTACGGTGAAGACACGAGAGGTTTCAGTGTGAGGGAGTGGAAAGGAGGTGACGAAAGCATCGGAAGAATCAAAGGATAGAAGAAGGTCAGAGGAAGTTTTTCTTTAGCCATTGAATCTTCATTAACGGGGAGGGAGGGATTATGGATAAAAAAAGAATAGGGATTTTTATTGTGGTAGCAGCAGTGACCCTGACGCTGGGTATGTCTTCTGCCCTGGCCAAGGAGTTGATTCTGTTTGATCGACCCCTGACCCTGCTGGGTTATGCCACGCAAGGGGCAGCGGTCAGTCTCAAACCCAACGCCGACGGCTACTATGATACAGAAAAGGGCTTGCAGATGGCTTTGATGAACCTCTTCATGGAAGCGAACTACAAGATGAGCGACCCGTTAAAATTCTACACCTCTGCGAAGTTGACAGTGGATTGGGCCTACCAGCTCAAGGCCAATGATGCCTCCTGGCACGAGAAGGAATTTGACAAATCGAGGAATCACCTCAATGTGGATGATCACTACTGGCAGATCCTGAACGAGGCCCATTTTACCTGGACTCCCGGGAATTTCTTTTTCCGTTTGGGTAAGCAGATCGTCTCCTGGGGAGAGACCGATGGGTTTCGGATCATGGACCAGATCAACCCTTTCGATCAACGGCATGGGCTCGGGGATGTGGAGTGGGAAAGCACGATCGTTCCGATCTGGCTCCTGCGGAGCGAATTCTATCCCCGGATCAGCACGCAATGGCTCCAGGATCTTGCATTTGAATTTGTTTTTAATTTCAATGCGGACCATATCTACGATCAAGGCATTCGATTGGGCAATGATGATGGGGGGATTTGGTCTCCGAATATTCGAATCCCTGACCCCACTGCCCCCTTCGGGGAGGTTCGTGTGGGTTCAGTCGTTGATGACATTGACCAACCCGGGCGGTTCAATCATAAAGGGTATGAATACGCCTTTCGAGTCAAAGGCGTGGTTTATGATACCATCGTTACTTTGAATGGTTTTTATGGGTATGAGAATTCTCCCATCGTCAAGTTTGCCGACCCCACCAATCCCTTTCCGGCGGTCACGGTGGCATCCGATGGGAAGCTGATTCTTCATCCTAATTTTTCAGGCAAATATCCTCTCTTTCGGTTCGTTGGGATGACAGCCAGCCGTGACCTTCCATTTCTGAAGTCCTCCGCTCTTGGCAACGTTGCTCCTGTGTTTCGGCTGGAATCGTTCTATGCCTATAAGAACACATTTTCGGATGCTCTCAGTACGATCATTACCCCCACGTATAATAAGTTTAAGAAATTTGATGAAATACGGACAGCCGTGGGTATGGACTGGAAGGTCAGGATTCGGCCTTTGAACCAGAGAGCCTATTTCTTCATTTCCACCCAGGGCTATCTCCGGTATGTAAACCTTGATGGGCCGGAGGATTGGTACGATACCGCAATCACCAAGGTAGGCAAATACAACTGGTTCAGCAGCCTGTATTTAAGCACGTTGTATTTAAACGCCAAATTAACCCCATCCTTCTTCTGGCTCCACGATTTTTATTACGGTTCAGATATGTACAAGGTCCAGATGACCTATGACTGGAGTTCCAATTGGCGTTTTACCCTTGGCGCTCTCCTATTCAGCGCAAGGGATCTTCCTGCTTTTAAGGCGAATAATAGTTTCGATCTCTTTACCAACAAGAACCAGCTCTTCTTTAAGCTTACGTATAAGTGGAGTTAAGACACCTCCGATCGATAGGGAATATTGTTTATTGAGGAAAGGAGAAAGAAGATGAGAGAAGCAAAGAGGGTTTTCATGGTTTTATTTTTGGCGCTGATCCTGGGAACCTCGGTGGGGTGGGCGCAAAAATATGAGCTCGGGATGAAAGAGCTTGAAAAATATAAAGCACCCGTTGATGACCCCGCGCCATTCTACAAGAACATTGAAGGCTTTAAGAAAATCATGCCCCCTGATGTTTACAAAAAAGTGACCTATGATGTGGAGGCCATGAAACGGGTCTGGGCCGAAGCCGTTGGGTTCAGGGCTCCTGATGTCGTGGGCAAGGTCTTCCCGGAGATTAAGCCCGGCAAGTACACTTATCAGGACAAAGCAAAGCTCCCTTTCGACAAGATGATGTGGAAGCATCTTTACGACCGGTTTAATGCCCCTCCGAAATCAGGGCCACGCCATGTCTGCTACTTTACAGAGATAGAGATTGTTCCAACGA
>DATIGG010000581.1:0-3668 GCA_035454825.1 Thermodesulfobacteriota bacterium
GATTTACAAGTGAAGAAATTGTTAAATTGCTCCAGGAATCCGGGATCGATGCAAAGGCGGTGGAGGAACTGAAGAAAAAGATCTCCCAGGTCCGAAAGATCATATACTTAGGTGACAATTGCGGTGAGGTTGTTTTCGATAGGCTCTTTATCGAGACGCTCCGCAACTTCTACGATACAGAGATGATTTATATTACGAGAACCCTTCCTATTCTCAATGATGCCTTATTCGAAGACGCCCTATCTATTGGAATGAACGAGGTTGCTGAAGTCGTTGAAAATGGAATTCCAGAGCCCATACCCGGGACTTTCGTCGACAAGGTCTCCGAAGAAGTGAGAGATCTGATCGAAGATTCAAATCTGGTCATTTCAAAGGGGCTTGGGAACTACGATTCTTTATCAGAAGATGAACACCTTCGGGGAAAAATTTCTTTCCTTCTTCGAGGCAAGTGTTACCCATCCTGTGCGGCCCATGGAGTTCCCCTTGGATCATTAATCATCGATCACTTTTAGAGAGCTCTGAAAAACCGCTTGTCGCTTCACCGGTTGCGACGAGCCCCGTCACGCCACTGGAATCTTCAATGGCCAAACTCAACATAACAGAAGTCGCTCAATCAATTATAGATCAGCCCTTAGATCGATGGCGGGTATGACGTCGTGAAAGAGTATCTTGTGGAAAAAACTCTACCGCGAGATCCGCTCCATGAGACTCTAGGAGGTCACATCTGAGGTTCAACATAGGGTGATTGCGAATATGCTTTTGAGGTTTTTCGCTGCCGGGATTTTTCACTCTAATACCAGTCACGGTAGGAAATTCGATAAATTTTTCACATGATTCTAAGAAGATTTTCATTTGACAAATTTTAAGAATATGGTTATGCTTACATAGAATGAAATAGCGGTTCATTGAGTGATACATTCCATGCCCGTCCTCAAGAAAGAACCTTTTTATAATCGATCTCTGGAGAGGGCCCTTAAGATTTTATGCGCCTTCCAGCGGGACAGTCAGGCATTAACACTGAGTGAACTCTCGAAGGCCTTAGGTCTATCCAAAGCCACAATTTTAAGGTTATGCTCAACACTCCTCAAGTATAATTTCCTCGGATACAATCAACAGACAAAGCAATATTCTCTCGGTTTAAAATTGTTTGAATTAGGCGGTATCGTCTATTCTTCTTTTTCCATCAGGAGAGTGGCATCGCCCTATTTGGGCCAACTTCAATCCAAGTTGGGCAAAACAGCGTTTTTAGGAATATTGCAGGATGGCCAGTTGCTGTACATAGACAAAAAAGAGGATTTGCAGAAACCGATTCGATTTGCGTCGGATATCGGAACTTATCGTCCGCCTTATTTTGGAATGCTGGGCCACACCTTGATGGCTTATTTGGGGGATAAGGAGGTGGACAGGATTATCGAGAAAAATCCCCTCAGGCCATTTACGAAAAAATCGATCAAGAGTGTTGAGGTGCTTAAAGAAAGGCTTCAAAGAATTCGAAAGCAAGGATTCTATGTGGACAAGGAAGAGGCGCTTGATGGTGTCACCGGGATAGGTGCTCCAGTCCGAGACTTTACGGGTAAGGTCGTTGCGGCGGTGGGGGTCGGCTTCATTTCTTCCTCTGAAGATTCCAAGGGAATAAGAAAAATCATAAAAGAAGTTGTCAGAACTTCTCAGACAATTTCCCATGAGCTGGGCTACCTCAAGAGGAGACTCACTTCCTAATATAAAATTGGTTGTTCCGGCTTCCGTGTGGGTAGCGTCCCCTCTTGTAACCCCCCTCTATTCCCCCCTTAAATTAAGGGGGGATGAAGGGGGGTTAAGGGAAGGTAACCGGCAAAAAAAACCGGAAGGACCGTAAGGGAGAGTCAAGAGTGAACGGAGAAAATCTTATCTATAAGAAAGAAGGGGCCTTAGCGCACATCATCATCAACAGAGAAAAAGCCCTCAATGCGCTAAACCATGATCTGATGATGAGGCTCGACCAGATCTTCTCAGAATTGGAGCAAGATGACCAGGTGATCGTTGTGGTGATCACGGGAGCAGGAAATAAGGCCTTTGTTGCAGGGGCTGATGTGAAAGAGATAAAGGAGGCAGGCAATAAGAGGACCGAGCTTATCGGAAACGGACAGGAAATTTTTTCCAGGATCAGAAATTCGAGTCAGGTGGTGATCGCCGCTGTCAATGGGTTCGCCCTCGGTGGAGGATGCGAACTGGCATTGGCCTGCGATATTCGAATTGCATCAGAAAACGCGAAGTTCGGTTTCCCTGAGGTGAAATTGGGGCTCATGCCCGGTTATGGAGGCACACAACTCCTTCCAAGACTAATTGGAGTGGGAGGGGCCAAATATGTGATCTTTACAGGGGAGATGCTTACGGCTACCGAGGCCTTTCAATTTGGGCTCGTGGAAAAGGTATGCCCTCCTGATCGCCTGATGGAAGAGGCTAATACACTGGCAAGGAAGATTGCCGCAAACGGACCCTTCGCTGTAAGAGCCTGCAAAAGGGCGATCAACAGAGGAGTGGGTATTCCCCTCGATGCCGCCCTGAAGCTTGAGCTTGAAGAATACGATAAAGCTGCTCATTCCAAGGATGCCGAAGAGGGCATCGCCGCATTCTTGGAGAAGAGAACGCCGACCTTCAAAGGAAGATAATCTTCATCATCCTTTGGAATAATATGACGACTAGACGATCCAGATCATTTCCGCAGACCCCGAAGGCAACACATCGGTTCCTAAAGACTTAGGGGCCGAAATAAAATAGGAGGTGGGAGAAATGGGACAAAAAGGCAAAGGAGAAAATGGAGTAAGTCGGAGGAGGTTCATCAAAATGGTGGGAGCTGCCGGCGTTGCCACCGTCGGAGCGTCTCTTTTTCCAAAGATCTCTAAAGCGGCAAGGGATCATATCTTGATCGGACACCCTGCGCCGATCACAGGCCCGATTGCGCCTTTCGGAGAAACGTCATTGTGGGCGGATGAACGCGTCGTCGCAGAGATTAACAAGGACGGTGGCATTCTGATTAAGGAATTGGGGAAGAAGCTGCCAATTAAGGTCAAATCGATGGACACAGAGAGTAATCCTACGAAGGCTGCGGAAGTGGCCAGCAAGCTGATTTTGCAGGATAAGGTCGATTTAATGGTCGTCCTTCATACCCCTGACACGGTCAATCCGGTCGGGGCCACCTGTGAGAGGTACGAGGTTCCATGCATCTCCTCTGTGGCTCCAATTGAGCCCTGGTTGACCGGGGGACCCTACAAATGGACCTTCCACTTTTTCTGGAACTTAGGGCAGATCATTGACGTCTTCACAGGAATGTGGAATCAATTTGCTGATAAGACCACCAAAGTGGTGGGCGGGTTCTGGCCCAATGATCCTGATGGGACGGTTTGGGCCCAGGAGTTTCCGAAAAAACTCGGTACCATGGGCTTTAAAGTAGTGGACGTGGGAAGATTTCCTTACGGCATGCAGGATTTCAGTGGGTTCATCGGTACATGGAAAAAAGAGAAGGTTGATATCTTAACAGGAGTTCCTATCCCACCCGATTGGGCAACCTGCTGGAGGCAGTGCCATCAGCAGGGCTTTGTTCCAAAGATGGCCAGTATTGGAAAGGCGATCCTTTTTCCAGCTGCTGTAGAGGCCATGGGCGGCAATATTCCCAACGGTCTCACGAGCGA